>NZ_JBHXRU010000003.1:0-148950 GCF_042716255.1 Streptomyces sp. NPDC058662
GCTCGGCGCCGTCGCCGGCGTGCCGGGGCGTCAGGAGCGGTGCGCCCGTACCCGGGGCGGCGGCGGCCGGAGCGGGGTGCAGGGGCGCCGCGGCGAGGGCCGGGGCGATCAGCCAGGCCGCGAGTGCGGCGCGGCGGTGGGCGCGGTACATGGGACTCCTCATCGCGGGAGCCCCGGCTCCGGCGCTCTGGCCGGCGCCGGAACCAGCTGACGGGCCTACGGATTCCGCTGATACTAGGACAAACCTGATGCATCGATCGATCGGCGCGACACGCGGGAGCCGTCGGCGCGGCGACCGCCCGCCCCGGGCGGGCCCGGGAGTCCGCCCAGGGGTCCGCCCGGGGATCCGATCGTCGGTTGGGCCGTTCGGCCGCCGCGAAGAGCCTGAATGATCGTTTCTGCGGTGAACGGCCTCGGCCGACGAGGTGAGGCCGCGTACCCGCCGCCGACCGGAGCCCGCCGCGCACGGCTATCCATGGCGGTGTGATCAAGTCGCTCCGTACCGGATTCACCGCAGCCGTCGTGACCGCCTCCGTCGTCACGCTCGCCCCCTCTGCCGGGGCTTCCCCCTCGGCACCCTCCGAGACCGTCAGGGTGGACGTCGCCAGCGTCAACGGATCGGGCTGCCGCCCGGGCAGCGCGGCCGTCGCCGTGGCGCCCGACAACTCGGCCTTCACCGTCACCTACAGCGAGTACCTGGCCCAGGCCGGCGGCGGGGCCCCCGCCGTCGAGGGCCGCAAGAACTGCCTCCTGTCCCTCACCGTCCACGTCCCGCAGGGCTACACCTACGCCGTGGCCCGCGTCGACTACCGGGGCTTCGGCAGCCTGCAGCCGGGCGCGGTCGGCACGCAGAAGGCCAGCTACTACTTCCAGGGCATGAGCCAGACCGCCTACCGCACCCACAAGTTCAACGGCGCCCTGGACGACAACTGGCAGGCGACCGACCTGACCGGCATCGAGGCGCTGGCCTTCGCCCCCTGCGGCGAGCAGCGCAACTTCAACATCAACACGGAGCTCCGCGCGGAAGTCGGCACCTCCGACCCGTCGAAGACCAGTTTCATGGCCCTCGACTCGACGGACGGCAGCATCAACAGCGTCTACCACTTCTCCTGGAAGCAGTGCCCCGTCCGCTGACCGGGCCGACCCTCCCGGCCGCTCCGGGGCCCGCCGACACCGTGCGGGCCCCGGAGCCGCGCCGCGCCAACGGGCCGCCCCGCGCCACACCGTCCCGCTCCGTCGCCCACCGCCCCGTCAGGCCGACGCCCGCCGCACCAGTTGCGTGGCGGTGATCACCGGATCCGGCCGCACGCGGTCCTCCCCGCCCCCGTTCAGGGTGCGCATCAGCAGCCGCGCCATCAGGCGCCCCATACCCTCGATGTCCTGTCGTACGGTCGTCAGCGGCGGATCGGCGCTCTCCGCCACCGGTTCGGCGTCGTCGAAGCCGACCAGTGCCACGTCCCCGGGAACCGTCCGGCCGCGCTCGCGCAGGACCCGCAGCGCGCCCGTCGCCATCAGGTCGTTCCCCGCGAACACGGCGTCTATCGCGCTGTCGCGGTCCAGCAGCTCGGCCATCGCCCGGGCGCCGCCCGCCGCGGTGAAGTCCCCCTCGGCGAACAGCTCGGGGCTGTCGGCCGGAAGCTCGTCCAGGTAGCCGCCCAACCGGTCGGCGGCCGAGGTCTGGTCGAGCGGGCCGGCGATGTGCGCGATCCGCCGCCGCCCCTGCTCGCGCAGGTACCGTACGGCTTCCCGCGCACCGCCCCGGTTGTCCGCGTCCACGTACGCCACGCCGTCGGACTCCCCGGGGCCGGGCGTCCAGCCCGGGCGGCCGCCGTAGACCGTGGGCATCCCGATCCGGCGGGTGATGGCGGGCAGCGGGTCGTCGGTGTGCAGGGAGAAGGCGAGCGCCCCGTCGACGTGGCCGCCCGCGAGGTAGCGCTCGATCCGGTCGTAGTCGCCCCGGTCCTCCACCAGCAGCAGGACCAACTGGGCGTCGTGCGCCGTGAGCTCCTTGCTGATGCCGCGCACCTGGCGGGAGAAGAAGGGGTCCGAGAAGATCCGGACCTCCGGCTCGGCGATGATCACCGCCACGGCGCCGGTGCGCCGGGTCACCAGGGTGCGGGCGGCGTGGTTGGGGACGTATCCCAGGTCCCTGATCGCCTCACGGACCTTGTCCGCCACGTGGGGGCGGACCCCCTCACCCCCGTTGACCACACGCGACACGGTGGCCCGGGACACCCCGGCGAGCGCCGCGACGGCCTCCAGGGTGGGTCGGTTGCCGGAGGGCGTCTCGGGCACGGGCTCCTCCATCTGTCCAGGGGCGGTGACCTCGCCGGACAGCAGCGTAACCGGTACGGCCGGTGGAGCGGAGGGCGAGCCCCGGCCGCACCCGGCGGACCCCCCGCGTCCGCGGCCGCGTTCACCCGTGCGGCGCAACTCGGGCCCCTCAACGCGGCGGCGGCCCGAGCACCTGTTCGGCGCCGGGCAGGTCGTGCACCCCCGCGGCCGTCCCGGTCAGGGGCAGCAGCCCGTCCAGGGGGCACGGCACGGGCGTCTCGTGGTCCACCTCCCACAACCAGGACGCCTCGCCGGCGGCGGGATCCCTGGTACGTACGGAGTACAGGTGCCCGGCGCAGCCCCGGCACATCAGGGGCGGGTGGGCGCTCACGGTCGCCCCGTCGCGGGGCCGGAGCGGCAGGACGAGGCCCCGCGCGCCGGAAGCGGGCCGCCCGGAGCCCGCCCGGGGCGCCGCGCGCGGAGGCGGCCGAGGGGGCCGCCGGGACCGCGCACCGGAGTGCCGGGTCCGCCGCGCGCTTGTAGCGTCGAAGGCGTCAGGAGTCCTGGTGACCCGACAGGGTTTCGCCGGCCGGTACGCACGCCCGGGCCATGCCCCGGCAGTGCGCCGAGCCACCCGTGTGCCGCCCGCGTCAGCGCCGAGCCGGTCCGCCCCTCGCGCCGCCGGGGGCACGCGCAGCCCCCGTACGAGAGGCCGTGCCGATGCCGAACGATGTCCCGATAACGAGCCTGCTGCGTGTCGAGAAGGGCCTGGCCGCACCCGAGGAACTGGCCGCGATCGCGGTCGTGGTCGCCTGCTTCGCCGGCCGGTCCGCCGGCGCCGCGAGCCAGGGGCGCGACGGGGCGAACGGCGCGCGCGCCGCGTCCGGGCGCCGCCCCCGTACCCGGCCGGAAGCCGGTTGCTGGGCAGGGTGCTGGGCCTGCCGCTGAACCCTCCGCGCCGGCCGCACGCACGGCCGGCGCGGAAGGGTGCCAGGTCCTCACGCCCGGTGCAGCACCGTCGAGAGGACGTCGAGCAGCGTCGCCCCGGGATCGGCCACCGCCCCCTCCGAGCGCCACGCCACGAACCCGTCGGGCCGTACGAGCACGGCCCCCTCGGGCGTCAGCCCGTGGGCCTGCGCCCAGTCGGCGCCGTTCTCCGGGAGCAGGTCGGCGCCCGGGCCGGAACCGACGGTGTAGGCGTCCAGGCGCGCCGACAGCTCCCGCGCGGCCTGCTCCGCCGCCTCCCGCCAGGGCGTTCCCGGGCTGCTGAGCAGCACGAAGGACTGCTCGTAGAGGTCCAGTGAGGAGATCCGCTCGCCGGCCCGGGCGAGCCACAGGTGCGGGGCCCGGGTGCCGGTGTCACCCACAAGGCGCAGCGCCTGCGGGATGATCGGGCGCCCCGGCTCTCCGCCGACCACCGCGCCCTCGGGGTAGCAGTAGCCCATCGCGGTGGGCAGGACCCCGCTGCCGGGCCCGCCGCCCAGGGTGGGCGGCGGCGCGTACCCGGGGTGGCTGTGCTCGGCGGAGCGCGCCGAGGCGCGCTCACTGGTGGCCTTGGCCACGGGCAGCCGCTCGACCTCGTAGGTGTCGAGGAGCCCGATGCCCGCCGAGCCGTTCAGGACCGCCGCGACCTTCCACGCGAGGTTGTGCCCGTCCTGGATGCCGGTGTTGGAACCGAACGCCCCGGTGGGCGACATCTCGTGGGCCGCGTCGCCCGCCAGGAACACCCGCCCGGACGCGAAGTGCTGGGCCACCCGTTCGGCGGCGTGCCACGGAGCCTTGCCGCCGATCTCCACGTCCAGGTCCGGCGCGCCGATCGCCTTGCGGATCTGCTCCACGCAGCGCTCGTCGGTGAAGTCCTCCAGGGTCTCGCCCGTCTCCGGGTGCCAGGGGGCGTGGAAGACCCACTGCGAGGTGTTGTCCACCGGCAGCAGGGCCCCGTCGGCCCCCGGCTTCATCAGGTAGCAGACGATGAAGCGCAGATCGCCCAGGAGTTCGGCCAGCTGCTCCGAGCGGAAGGTGACGCTGACGTTGTGGAACAGCTCGCCGTTGCCCGTCTGGGGGATCCGCAGCGCCTCCCTGACGGGGCTGCGCGGGCCGTCCGCCGCGATCAGGAAGTCGGCGCGCACCGTCAGGTGCTCGCCCGTCTCCCGGTCCTTCACCAGGGCGCTCACACCCGTCTCGTCCTGGTCGAAGTCCATGAGCTCGGTCGAGAAACGGATATCGGCGCCCATGGAGCGGCTCTGCGCGGCGAGCACGGGCTCGATGTTGTTCTGGCTGCACAGGCACCAGCCGGTGGGGCTGAACCGGGCCAGCGCCCCGGACGGGTCGACCGACTTGATCAGCCAGTTGCGGTCGCCGTCGATCAGGGACTCGGTCTGCAGAATGCCTTGGTTCTCCTCCAGCACGGACGCCGCCCGGCGGATCGCGCGCTCCGCTCCCGCAGTGCGGAAGAGCTCCATGGTCCGGGCGTTGATGCCGCGGCCTCGCGGGTGCGTGGAGGTGCCGGCGTGCTTCTCGACCAGCAGGTGCCTCACTCCGTGGCGGCTCAGGAAAAGCGAGGTGGACAGGCCCACGAGAGAGCCGCCCACGACGAGAACCGGTACGCGAACATCGGCGTTGTCTTCCATCAGCTGCGGGCTCCTGTTTTCTGTGTGGGGGAGTGGTCCCTTTATGCCCCCGATCGTCGATCAGGCCCGGTTGATTCGCCCGTTGTCACCCGCTTGATCCGGACATGTAGCGGTACGTGCCCACCGGGACGACGATGAGCGACAGCGGCTCCCCTGAGATGCGCCCGCCCGCCGTCCCCCGGCCGAGGCGGCCGTCGGCCCGGGCGGTGCCACCGGTGACGGACGAGGGGTCCGTACGCGATGGATCTCCACCCCCTCATGAAGGAGTGAGTAGATGACAACCACCCTGTCCGAACGGGTGTCGCAGTCAGCCTTCGACGGCTCCATGCTCCGGGTCGTCCTTCTGATGGACCTCCACGAGGGAACCCAGCAGCAGTTCTTCGAGGCGTACGAACAGCTCCGCCACGACATCGCGTCGGTCCCGGGACACATCAGCGACCAGCTGTGCCAGTCGTTCGAGGACCCCTCGCAATGGCTGATCACCAGCGAGTGGGAGAGCGCCCCGCAGTACCTCGCCTGGGTCAACAGCGAGCACCACGCCGAACAGGTGAAGCCGCTGGGCATCTGCGCCCGCGCCATGCGCCCGCTCAAGTTCACGGTGCTGCGCGAGACCGGCCGCGGCTACGACCAGGCGGCGCGCCCGTCCACCGCACGGCTGCAGCCCGTACCCCGGCTCGGCGCGGGCATCGTCCGCCACGCCCTGACCTTCACCGTCAAGCCCGGCAGCGAGAAGCAGGTCGCGTCCATCCTCTCCAGCTACGCCTCCCCGGCGGCCCGGGTCGACGACCACACCCGCCTCTGCCGCACCTCGCTGTTCATGCACGGCAACCGCGTCGTACGCACCGTGGAGGTCCAGGGCGACCTGATGGCCGCCCTGCGGCACGTCTCCGAGCAGCCCGAGGTACGCGCGGTGGAGGAGGCCATCAACCCCTACCTCGAACAGGACCGGAACCTGGGGGACCCCGAGTCCGCCCGCATGTTCTTCATGCGCGCCGCGCTCCCGGCCGTGCACCACATCTCGGCCCAGGAGGCGGAAGCCGCCGACATCCAGCGGCACGCGCTCCTCTACCCGGCGAAGCCCGGCTGCGGAGCCGCCCTCGCCAAGTTCCTCGCCCGCCAGGACGAGGCCGCCGCGCACCTGCCCGACAGCACCGTTCGGAGCAGCAGCATCTTCCAGCGCGACGACATCGTCGTCCGCCTGATCGACGTGCGCGGCCCGCTGGACGCCGCCTCACAGACGGCCTTCGGCGTCCGGGGCGCGCGCAAGGCGGCCGTACTCGACCGCCTGATGGCCGTATCCGGGAAGCGGAGTGGCGCCGCGCACCACACCATGAACCTGATCACGGACCGCCGGGCAGCCGCCCAGTCCTGATCCCCCCGGACCGGCCGGGGGCCGGCCCGGACCGGGCCGCGCACCAGGTCCCCGACCGAGGCCCCGGCCCCGTAACCCCGCCGGCCACCCCGGTCACCGACCGGCCAGGCCGCGGACCGTCCCCCCACCCCGCACCCAGCCCCGACCCCCCAGCCCCGTCCAGGCACCCCACACGCCAGGAGGAACCCGCCATGACCAGACAGCACCCACGCATCGTGGACCTCAACGAGACGCCGCCCAACCGCCGGCGCGGAGGCGACCTGAGGGCCGTGCTGACCCCGACCTCGGTGGGCTCCACCAGCGGCTTCATGGGCCTGGCTGTCATGGCCCCCGGGGAGTCCATCGCCGAGCACTACCACCCGTACTCCGAGGAGTTCGTGTACGTCGTCGCCGGGCGCCTCGAAGTGGACCTCGACGGTGAGGCCCACCCGCTGCGCACCGACCAGGGGCTGCTCGTTCCGCTGAACGTGCGCCACCGGTTCCGCAACGTCGGTGACACCGAGGCCCGGATGGTCTTCCACCTCGGCCCCCTCGCCCCGCGCCCCGAACTCGGCCACGTCGACACCGAAGAGGCACCGCACCCGGAGAGCACGGCCTGGGCGCAGCCCCCCGACCGGACGGGAGCGGTCTCGTGACCCGCCGCCGGGTGGCCGTCACCGGCGTCGGGGTCGTCGCCCCCGGCGGCATCGGCGTCCGGGCCTTCTGGGACCTGCTGTCCAACGGCCGGACGGCGACCCGCGGGATCACCCTCTTCGACCCGGCCGGGTTCCGCTCCCGGATAGCCGCTGAGGTCGACTTCGACCCCGCCGCGCACGGCCTCGACGAGGGCGACACGGCCCGCGCGGACCGGTACATCCAGTTCGCGCTGGTCGCCGCCCGAGAGGCCCTGAACGACGCCGGCCTCGAACTCACCGAGGACGACGCCTGGCGGACCGGGGTCTCCCTCGGCACCGCCGTCGGCGGCACCACCCGCCTGGAGCACGACTACGTCGCCGTGAGCCAGTCCGGCTCCTGGTGGGACGTCGACCACAAGCTCGCCGGCCCGTTCCTGCACCGGGCGTTCACGCCCGCCACCCTCGCCTCCGCGGTCGCGGAGCAGACCGGGGCGCGCGGCCCGGTGCAGACCGTGTCCACCGGGTGCACCTCCGGACTCGACGCCGTCGGGTACGCCGTCCACGCCATCGAGGAGGGCCGGATGGACGTCTGCATCGCAGGCGCCTCCGACTCACCCATATCGCCGATCACCGTGGCCTGCTTCGACGCCATCAAGGCGACCTCGCCGAACAACGACGACCCGGCCCACGCCTCGCGCCCGTTCGACGCGGACCGGGACGGATTCGTCCTCGGCGAGGGCGGCGCCGTCCTCGTCCTCGAAGAGCTGGAACACGCCCGCGCCCGCGGCGCGACCGTCTACTGCGAGATCGGCGGCTACGCCACCTTCGGCAACGCCCACCACATGACCGGGCTGACCGCCGAGGGCCTGGAGATGGCCCGGGCCATCGAGACGGCCCTCGACCACGCCCGGATCAGCGCCACCGACATCGACTACGTCAACGCCCACGGCTCCGGGACCAAGCAGAACGACCGCCACGAGACGGCGGCCGTCAAGCGGGTCCTCGGCGACCACGCGTACAAGACGCCCATGACCTCGATCAAGTCGATGGTCGGGCACTCGCTCGGCGCCATCGGCGCGATCGAGCTGGCCGCCTGCGTGCTCGCCATGACGCACAACGTCGTGCCGCCGACGGCGAACTACGAGACGCCCGACCCCGAGTGCGACCTGGACTACGTACCGCGCACCGCCCGGAGCCGGACCATGCGCAGCGTGCTCTCCGTCGGCAGCGGCTTCGGCGGCTTCCAGTCCGCGGTGGTCATGACCCGGCCGAAGGAGGAGGTCTCGTGACCAGCCGTACGGTCATCACCGGCATCGGGGTCGTCGCGCCCAACGGCATCGGCGCCGACGCCTTCTGGAAGGCGACGCAGTCCGGCCTCAGCGTGCTGGACCGCATCACCCGCCAGGGCTGCGAGCACCTGCCGCTGCGGGTCGCGGGCGAGGTCAGGGGCTTCGACCCCGGCGCCATGGTCGAGGAGCGCTTCCTCGTCCAGACCGACCGCTTCACCCACCACGCCCTGTCCGCCGCCGACCTCGCCCTGGAGGACGCCCGGCTCGGCCGGGCCGACTACGAGGGCGACCCCTTCTCGATCGGCGTCGTCACCGCCGCCGGATCGGGCGGCGGCGAGTTCGGCCAGCGCGAACTGCAGCGGCTCTGGGAACAGGGCCCGCACTACGTCGGCCCCTACCAGTCGATCGCCTGGTTCTACGCGGCGAGCACCGGCCAGATCTCCATCCGCCGGGGCCTCAAGGGCCCCTGCGGTGTCGTCGCCGGCGACGAGGCGGGCGGTCTCGACGCCTTCGCACACGCCGACCGGGCCATCCGGCGGGGCAGCCGCGCGATGCTGGTCGGGGCGACGGAGGCGCCGCTGGCGCCGTACTCCATCGTCTGCCAGCTGCAGTACGAGGGGCTGAGCACGGGGGACGACCCCGAGCGCGCCTACCGCCCGTTCACCGCCAAGGCCGGCGGCTACGTACCCGCCGAGGGCGGCGCCATGTTCCTCGTCGAGGACGAGGAGGAGGCCCGCCGCCGGGGCGCCACCGTGCGCGCCGTACTGGCGGGCCACGCCGCGACCTTCACCGGGACCCGGCGCCGGGACCCGGCCGGAGAGGGCCTGGCCCGGGCCATCAGGGGCGCGCTCAGGGAAGCGGACTGCGCCCCGGAGGAGATCGACGTGGTCTTCGCCGACGCGCTGGGCACACCGGAGGCCGACACGGCCGAGGCGGCGGCCATCGCCGACGCCCTCGGCGCGCACGGCCGTACGGTCCCGGTCACCGCGCCCAAGACCGGTACGGGCAGGGCGTACTGCGCCGCGCCCGCCCTGGACACGGCCGCGGCGGCCCTGGCCCTGGAGCACGGCGTCGTCCCACCGACTCCGAACGTCTACGAGGTGTGCCACGACCTCGACGTGGTGACCGGCAGCGCCCGCACGGCGGACCTGCGCACCGCGCTCGTGCTCAGCCGCGGCCGGATGGGCTCGAACTCCGCGCTCGTGCTGCGCAAGGGCTCGTAGGCGTCCCTGTAGTCCCCTCCCAGGAAGAGAGAAGTCACCATGTCCGACCGACTGACCATGGAGGAGCTGGCGGCCCTGATGAAGACCGCCGGCATCACCGTCGACCCGAGCGAGCTGGCGGGCCGTCCCGAGTCCGCCTTCGACGACTACGGCCTCGACTCGCTGGGCCTGCTGGGCATCGTCGGCGAGCTGGAGAACCGGCGCGGTCGGGCACTGCCCGCCGACGCCGACCGCTGCAAGACCCCGAGGGAATTCCTCGACCTCGTCAACAACAGCCTCATGACCGGAGCCTGACATGCCAGGACACACCGAGAACGACATCATCGTCAACGCGCCCGTCGACGTCGTGTGGGACATGACCAACGACCTGCCGAACTGGCCGAACCTGTTCAGCGAGTACGCGTCGATCGAGATCCTCGCGCAGGAGGGCGACACCACCCGCTTCCGGCTGACCATGCACCCGGACGAGAACGGCACCGTCTGGAGCTGGGTCTCGGAACGGACGACCGACCGCGCGGGCCGCACCGTACGGGCCCGACGGGTCGAGACCGGCCCCTTCGCGCACATGGACATCCACTGGCAGTACTTCCAGGTGCCCGGCGGCACCCGGATGAAGTGGACCCAGGACTTCGCGATGAAGCCGGACGCGCCCGTCGACGACGACTGGATGACCGCGAACATCAACCGCAACTCGAAGGTCCAGCTGGAGCTGATCCGGGACAAGATCGAGCAGCGCGAGCGGGAGAGCAGCACCCCCGCCGTCAGCCGCCGCTGAAGCGAAAGGCAGCCATCCAGATGCACCGCGCTCTCATCGTCGCCCGTATGGCGCCGGGCTCGGCCCCGGACATCGCCGAACTGTTCGCCGGCTCGGACGCGGGCGAACTCCCGCACCTGGTCGGTGTCTCACGCCGCAGCCTGTTCCAGTTCGGCGACGTCTACCTGCACCTGATCGAGTCCGAGCGGCCACCGGGGCCCGCCATCGCGCAGGTCACCGACCATCCGGAGTTCAAGGACCTCAGCGACCGGCTCACGGCCTACATCAGTCCGCACAACCCGGACACCTGGCGCAGTCCGCAGGACGCGATGGCCCACGAGTTCTACCGCTGGGAGAAGCCCGGCGTGAAGTGACGAAGGACGGGCCGGGACCCGCACACGGCGTGTGCGGGTCCCGCCGCGTGCCCGACGAGGGCGGGCGGGGGCGGGCGACGGCAGGCAGCGGCACGGCAAGCGACGGCACGGCAAGCCACAGCAAGCGACAGCGGAGACGGCAGGAGACGGCATTGAACCCGACCGACCACGACCACTTCCCCGCGGATCCGGCCCGACCGGGCGTCGGCGCGCACGCCCGCTCTTCCCTGCGCGTGCTCGTCCTGTCCGGTTCCTCCCGCCGCGGGTCGGTCAACACCCGCCTCGCCGCCCTGGTCGCGGACCTGGTGACCGGAGCCGGCGCGACCGCCGACCGGGCGACGCTCGGAGACTTCCCCATGCCGCCCTACGACGGCGACGTGGAGGCCGACGAGGGCCTGCCGCCCGCGGCGCAGGCCCTGTGCGACCGGATCGCCGACGCCCAGGCCCTGATCATCGCCTCGCCGGAGTACAACGCCTCCGTGCCCGGCGTGGTGAAGAACGCCGTCGACTGGGTCTCGCGGGTCCGGCCGCAGCCCTTCAAGGACAAGCAGACCCTGCTCGCCTCGGCGTCCCCCTCCATGGTCGGCGGCAACCGGGGCCTGTGGGCCCTGCGCGTACCGCTGGAGCACCTGGGAGCCCGCGTCTACCCCGACATGTTCAGCCTCGCCATGGCCCACCAGGCCTTCGCCGCGGACGGGTCCCTCGCCGACGCCGGCCTCGGCGAGCGGCTGGCCGCGACGATCGGCGCTTTCCTCGACCTCGCCGAGGCGGACACCCGCTACCTGTGCCTGCAGCGCCGCTGGTACGAGTTCCTCGGCGACCGCACCGACGCGCCGGTGACCTCCCGCGCCCAGGACTGATCTTCGTCGGCCACGGGGCGTGAGCTATGTTTGAGCGCGAGTGACCTGAGTAAGGAGGCCCTCCGGTGTCATCGGGGCAGCAGGCGCGGGCCCAGGCCGCCGCGATCACGCCGGGCAGTCAGCCGTCGGAGCAGGGTCGTCCCCCGGCGGACCGGCTCCTGGCGCTCTTCGACGGCCGTCGGCTGTCGCCGGGCCAGCGGCGCATCGCCCAGTACCTGATCGACCACCTCACCGAGGCCGCCTTCCTCTCGATCACCGAGCTCGCCGACCGCGTCGGGGTGAGCCAGCCCTCCGTGACCCGCTTCGCGGCCTCCCTCGGGTTCAGCGGCTACCCGGCGCTGCGCGAGGTGCTCCAGCCGATCGCGCTGAGCGCGGTCGCCGGATCCCCGGACATCCGCGAGCAGATCCGCCGCAACGAGCTGCAGGCGGCCGTGGACGCCGAGATCGAGAACCTGGAGAACGTGCGCCGGCTGCTCGCCGACACCGACCAGGTGCTGGACATCGGCCGGGCGCTGGCCGCCTCCGTGCCCCTGACCGTCCTCGGACTGCGGATCTCGGTCTCCCTCGCGGAGTACTTCGCCTACGCGGCCCGGCGTATCCATCCCGACGTGCGCCTGGTGACACGTGGCGGCAGCGTCGCGTACGACGCGCTGCTCCAGTCCCGGTCGGCGGGCGGCAGCTGGGTCCTGGCCTTCGCGATGCCGAGGCACGCCAAGGAGACCCTGGCCGCCCTGCGGGCCGCCCGGAGCACGGGACTGCGCGTCGTCCTGATCACGGACCCCACCGTGGGACCGCTGGTGGACGAGGCCGACGCGGTGCTCACCGCCGGGACGGGCTCGCGGTTGGTCTTCGACTCGTACGCGGCGCCGGGGATGCTGTCCGCCGCCCTGCTCCAGGCGATGGCGGACGCCGATCCCGAGCGTACGCAGGCACGGCTCGAAGAGTACGAGCAGGCTGCTGACCAGCACGGCTTCTTCCTGTAGGAGCCGGCGGGGGCGCCGGGGCACACGCCGGAAGGGGCGGGGTTTTTCAAGGCTGTATTCAGCCATCGGCGTGCATGAAATTTTTCATACTCTTGCTTACTCGACGGTATATATGTTTACTGACGGCGGCGCTCCGGATCCACCAGATGCCAAGGAGGACGTCCCCACGTCCCCCTAGAACAACTCGCGGTACGACGCCCTCCTCACGTCGCACCCGCGGGCCGTCAGGCTTTCGGATCCCGATGAGCGCCCTGGCGGCCTCGGTCAACCCCTGGGCCGAGGCCGCCCCAGCAACGTCTCGATCAGAGTTCGACACCACTCGGAAGTGACGAGAATGCCCCAGACGGCCACCATCACGCGCAGTCCCGACTGGCCCTTGCAGGTCAAGGCCCCCGGGACCCATGACTGGGAACGCACGGCCACGCGCTGGCTGCGGGACCTGCTCCCGGCCCGCTACGGCGGCTATCTGACCCTCAACCGTCATCCCGCCATCCTGGCCCGGCACGTGCAGCTCCAGCTCCAGCACGAGATACGCGCGGTGCGGGTGGCCCTCCAGACCAGCCGCGCGGAACTGCCGATGCTCGGTGTGGCCGAGTCGGTCATCGAGAACGCGATCAGGATGTACGCGGTCGAACTGGAGCAGCTCAGCCGCCTCGCGCGCGGCGTCCGGCTGGTCACGGACGCACTCCAGGTGAACGCGGCGGCCCAGCGCAGGCGCTGACCGGCACGCCGCCGACTGGCCGGCCCGGTGGCTCCCGGCGGGGCTACACGGGCCGCCACGAACGAAGCCGGTCGGCCACGTCGAAGGCGTCGGCGCGCAGCGTCCGGATGTCGGTGACGAGCTCGCGCCACTGCTCGTACGAGGCCTCGACCGCCTCGCCCGATGCCTCGATGTACGCGACGGCCACGCCGTAGCCGAAGTACTCGTTGGAGTCGGGGAGCGGCCGCAGCAGCACGATCGCGTGCAGCAGGGCGGCCGCCCGCCAGTACGCGTCGGGGTCGTCCACGCTCAGGCTGGGGGTGTTCACCCGGTGCCGGGCGACGGCCGCGGCCAGGGCGGAGTGGTCGGCGACCGCCACGTCCTTGAACAGCGCCTCCTGCCGCTCCAGCAGCCAGCGGTGATCGATGTGGAGTTCCACGCGCGCCTCACGCCCCCCGGGGTCCGGCGCTCGCCGGACCGGTCCCGCGGGGGACGGCGGTGATCGCGTTCATCCCCCGAGTATCTCCGCCCCGGGGCCGTCCGGGGGGCGGTTCGGCAGACCGGCCCCCGGGCGGACGGATCGTGCGGCCCGACGGCACCCCGGCGGAGGCCCTCCCGGCGGTGGCTGGAATTATCTCCCCCGCGCAGAGGTGTTCCGTAGCAGAGGTCTTGCCTCCTACGGTCGGTGCAGCACAGTTCCGGACCAGGAGGCAGCGTGGAGCGCGAGAACGGCATCGATCAGCTGGTGACGGCGATGAAGGCGGTCGATGAGGCGGGCCGGCTCTTCGAGGAGGCGCACGCCGTGTACGAGGCGCGCGGCCTCAAGCGGGTCAGCGACGACTTCAAGGTGGCGGGCGGCTCCGTACAGACCCTCCAGGGAGCGGAGGAGATGGCCCGGGGTGCCCGCAAGTACCTCTCGGAGCTCGCACTGATCGCCGGCTACACGGCCGCCGGCCTCGACGAGCGGGTCGCGAACGCGGCGGTGCGGGCCCGCGCCGGGTTCACCGGCATATCCGGCGGCGGCTCCCGCATGGGCCGCCCGCTCCTGGACCCGACCGTACGGGGGCTGCGGCTCCTGCTGGACGTCGAGCTCTTCGACGCCGGCTTCACGGCGGAGATCGAGGAGGTCCTGCGGGCCGAGCAGGCCACCTACCCGGACCCCTCGACGTTCCGCATCGCGCAAGCGCCCGCGGCCCGGGCCGGCGCCCGCGCGGCCGGCCCCACCCCCTGACGGCCCCGCCGGGGTGCCGGGGCGGCCCGGCGGGGCCAGGCTGGGGGTATGCGCCATGCACCCGTCGTCGTACACCGGATCTTCCCGTCAGGGGGCCGACAGGTGACGCTGCGCACCCCGGGCGGCGAATCGTCCCTCGGGGTGGCCCGCTCGGACGCGGACGTCATCGAGTTCCTGCGCCGGGCCGGCATGCCCGACCCCGACGACGTGGTCCTCGGCGGGACCCCCCTCCTGGAGTGGGAGTCGGACACCCCGCACGTCTACACGACGGACCCCCCGACCGGCGACCTGCCGTAACGGCGCGGCCCCTGACCCCGGAGCTGCCGCCGAGCGGGGGCTACCGGCGAGGCGGTCGCCGCGGGGCACCACCGCGTCCTGCCAGTCTGCGGCCATGGGCAGGAGCACGGTGATCTTGACCGGCGCAACGATGTCCAGTCGGACTTGGAGGGTTCCCACCAGCTCTTTCGGGAGCAACTGGCGGCTCAACCTCCCGAATGGGAGAGGGCTGCCCTGCCGACCGCGGGATCGCAAGGAGTAGCTGGGCGAGGCAATCGGCAGCGTGGAGGGCTGGACGCAGACCGGTGGGGGCGATCTCGCGACTCGCCGGCGCGCTGCCGACCACCGAAGCCCGCTGCCCCCGTCAGGCCGTCCGGAGGAGCCTCTGGTCAGGCATACCTCAAAGAGGTCTGCTGGGCGGTCCGGCCGCGGGCCCAGACTGAGGGTCCGATGGTGCGCGAGTCATGAGGTGGGCAGGGCATGCACGTGGTGAACTTCGCTTTCGAGGCGGGCGCGTTCGACCCCGCACTGATGCGCAGCGGAACCTCGTCACTCGTCTGGTACTCCGCCCGGGAGCTGGCCGCGCGCGGTCACCGGGTGTCCGTGGTTACCCCCGCCCACGGCCGCGGGGATCACCTGCGTTCCGTCCACGGCGCCACAGACGTGGAGTATCACGACTCCTACGTCCTCCCCCTGAGCCTGGACCCCGCCGTCTGGCCAGGCTTCCCGCCCGAGACCGGCGTACCCCTGCGGACCACGGCCCTGCGGATGGAGCGGGACGGGGTCGAGCTGTACTTCCTCTCCAACGATCTGCTGGACCGGCTGCCCGACACCTTCTATCCGGACGAGTCCGCCGAGGGAGCGGATCTGTCGTACTTCAAGACTTTGGCGTTCCAGGCCGACGGCGTCCGGTTCATCAGGACGTTCTTCGGGGCCGGAGCCGATCTCGTGCAGGCATATGAGCCGGTCCATCACTACGCGGTCCCGGCCGCGCTGCGGGCCGAGCCGGGCTGTCCGGTGGTGAGCACGGTGGCGACCAACATGCCCGTGAACCTGAAGGTGTACCGGCCGCAGGTGGAGGCGGTGCTGAAACTGCTCGGGGCCAAGGCGGACCTGGACCGCTGCACCGACGTGCCGCTCGCCGAGGACGACCTGCCCGGACGGGTCATGCGCGATCACCTGGCGTCGGTCCGGGCGTCCCGTCAGGCCGGGCCCGGTGATGTGTGCGTGTACGCACTGACGGTGGACCAGGCCGACGCTGTCGACTTCATGGTGGAGGGCCAGGCCGAGACGTACACCACCTTCGGCGGCACGCCCTTCGAGGAGTACTTCCGGCGGCTGTCCGTCTCACGGGTGATCCGGGAGAACGCCCACAAGTTCTTTGTCGGCGGCTGTGCGATGTCGGAGAGCTGGTTCGCCCGGGACCCCGCTGCGGTCGACCGGCAGGCGGTGCTCACCTCCCTGGGTCTGGACCCGGACCTGCCGACCTTCTACCACGCGGCCCGCTACTCCGTGGAGCACAAGGGGCAGCTGGAGCTGATGCGCGCCGTGAACGAGGTGCTGACCGCGGGCGGCGCCGCCAACTTCCTGCTGCGCTTCTCGCTCGGTACCGCTGCTCGGCCGCCCGAGGGGAGCGGGGACGCGTTCTTCTCGGAGATCGCCGCGCGGCATTCGGGGCGGATCCATCTCGACTGGCGGATGGTCGACGAGGACACCCTCTTCCAGCACGCGGCGGCGTCCGACTTCTGCGTCTTCCCGGGCAAGTACGAGCAGGACACCTTCCTCATCGCCCAGGGCGAGGCCATGGCCTGCGGGGCGGTGCCGATCGCCACCGGGCAGGAGGTTACCCGCCACTTCGGACAGTCCTTCGATCCGCGCGAGCCGGAGGCGACCGGGTTCGCAGTGCCGCGTTCCTTCCGCACCGACGACGAGTTGCTGCGCGCAGCCCTGGTCCGCCGGTTCGAGGAGGCCGTCAGCCTGTTCGAGGGGGACCGGTCCGAGTACCGGCGGCTGTCCGGCAACGCCCGTGCCCGAGCCCGCCGGTTCACCTGGGCGCGCAGCGGCGCGCTGCGTGAGGCGGAGTTCCGGCGGCTGGTGGAGCACCGGGAGGTCGCTCGGTCGGTACCCGTGCCCCTGCTGGTGGCGCGCGGCTGGTACGACCTGCTGGACGACGCCGCGCGGGCCGCCGACCGCGACCTCCTCGTGCGGACTGCCGTCGCCACGGGCGCGGCGGACGTCCTGCTGCGCGAGGCCCCCGACGATCCCGCGCTGCTGCGCGAGGCGTTCCGGCACGCCTACGACCGGGCCCGCTTCGCCGACTGCGCCGCGCTCGCCCGCCACCTCGGCGACGAGGACCTTGCGGCCACCGTGCGCGAACGCCTGACCGCGTGCCGGGACGGCGACACCTGGACGGCCGAGTACCGGTTCCCGCTCGCCGAGCGGGTGGAGATGTTCCTCCCCGGCGCCGCCGGCCATCTCGCCGTGGTCGCGGAACGCGCGGACCACGTCTTCCGGGCCACGTTCCCCGGCCCGTACCAGGGCACTCCGCTGGTCCTCCTGCTCACTCTGCCGTACGGCAGATCGGCCTGGGACACGGTTTCCCCCGCTCGTGTCACCCCCCTCTGAGCCCCGTCCGACCTTCCTGGGAGAAGCCACCGTGCCCGACTCACCTCTGTCCGAGGATCTCGCCGAACTCGCCCGCGCACACGGTGTGGACACCTGGTACCTGACCGAGAAGGGCCACCGCGTCGACGTACCGGCGCGTACGGTCGTCGCCGTCCTGGCCGCGCTGGACGTCGACGCTGCCACCCCCGAGACCGTCGCCGCCTCCCTCGCCGCCCACCGACGGCTGACCGCCACCCGGCTGCTTCCCGCCTGTGTGATCTCCCGGCCCGCGGCGCCCGCCCTGCTGGCCCTGCCGGAGAGGGCCGAGGTCCGTGTCGTCCTGGAGGACGGTGGTACCCGGGCGATATCCGGCCGCGGCGTTCCCGCAGACCTCCCGCTCGGCTATCACCGGCTGTACGTGCGGTACGGCGCCCGGAGAGCCGAGGCGCCGCTGATCGTCGTACCGGACAGGATCGCTGGGCCGGAGCGGCGGGAATGGGGATTCGCCGCCCACCTCTACTCCCTGCTGTCGGCCGGTTCCTGGGGCATGGGTGATCTGGCCGACCTGGCAGACGTCGTGCGCTGGTCCGCCGCCGAGGGAGCCGGATTCTGCCTGGTGAACCCGCTGCACACGCTGCTGCCCACGACGTTCTCCGACCACTCACCCTATTGGCCGTCCACGCGCCGGTTCCCGGACCCGGTGCATGTCCGGATCACCGACATCCCCGAGTACGGCGCGCTGGCCGGCGCGGATCGTGCGGCGATGGACGAGCTGCTGGAGCGGTCCGGTGACCTGCGCGAGGCGGCACTGGGCGATGGCGGGCTGATCGACCGGGACGCGGTGTGGGCGGTGAAGCTGGCCGCGCTGCGGCTGCTGCACCGGGTGGAGCCGAGCGCGGAACGGCACGCGGCGTACCGGGCCTTCGTCGAGCGGGAGGGACAGGACCTCATCGACTTCGCCACCTGGTGCGCCCTCGCGCACGCCCATGGGCCGGACTGGCCCACCTGGCCGGAGGAACTGCGCGACCCGGCCACCGCGCGAGGGCTGGAGAGTCACGCGGAGGAGGTGGAGCTCCGCTGCTGGGCCGCCTGGATCGCCGACGAGCAGTTCGCCGCCGTACAGCGGACCGCCCGTTCCGCCGGCATGGCGGTCGGTGTGATCCACGACCTCGCGGTCGGCGCCCACCCCCGCGGGGCCGAGTCCTGGGCGCTACGGCGGCTGCAGGCAGCCGGTGTGGTGATGGGCTCCCCGCCGGACACCTTCACCGCGCAGGGCCAGAACTGGCATCTGCCGCCCTGGCGCCCGGACCGGCTCGCCGAGGAGGGGTACGCCCCGTACGCCCGGCTGCTCCGGGGCGTCATGCGGCACGCGGGCGCGCTGCGCCTCGACCATGCGATGGGCCTGTGGCGCCAGTGGTGGATCCCGGACGGCGTGCCGATCCCCGAAGGCACGTATGTGCGCTACGACTGGGCGGCCATGCTGGGCGTGCTGCTGCTGGAGGCGCACCGGGCCGGGGTGGCGGTGATCGGGGAGGATCTGGGCACCGTCGAGGCCGGGGTGCGGGAGCGGCTCGCCGAGCGCGGGGTGCTCGGTGCCTCGGTGCTGTGGCTGGAGCGCACCGGCGACCGCGAGGAAGCGGATCGGCCGTTGCCGGCGCCGTTGTGGCGGGAGAACTGCCTGGCCGCGCTCACCAACCACGATCTGCCGACGACCACTGCCAGGCTGAGCGGCGCCCATGTGGAGGTGCTGCACCGCCACGGCCTCCGGGACGGCTCCATCGAGGAGTACCGGACCGCGGAACTCACCCAGATCCGCGAATGGCTGGCCGCGTTGGACCGGGAGGGGCTGCTGCCGGCCGACGGGCCGGGTCCGGGCGAGGGCTGGGCGCTGCCCCCCGCGGCGGGGAGGGGGGGTGTCTCCTCGGCCGAGCTGGGTCTGCCCCCGGTGGTCGCCGCCTTCCACCGGTTTCTGCTGCGCACTCCCGCCCGGCTGGTCTGTGTCTGGCTCCCCGACACCGTCGGCGATCTCCGCACCCAGAACCTTCCCGGCGTCCGCTCCGGCTACCCGAACTGGCGCTGGCCCCTGGCGGACTCCGCCGGGCGGGCGGTGACCCTGGAACGGCTGATGACGGCGCCGGGGGCGGCCGAGGTGGCGGCGCTGCTGTCGAAGGGCGACTGACAGGGGCCCACCAGCACCTCAAGGGGCTTTCCGGAGATCATCGGGCCCCCAACCCCCTCAGCTCGCGCTTAGGCTCTCGCGGACCGTGGCGATCACCCGGTCCGTCAGTTCCGGCGTCAGGTGGGGCCCCATGGGCAGGCTGAGAACCTCCCGGGCGAGCCGCTCGGTCAGGGGGAAGCTTCCCGGCGCCCACTCCAGGTCGGCGAAGGCGGCGGACAGGTGCGGTGGTTCCGGGTAGTGGACGAGGGTCTCGGTGCCTGCCTCGGCGAGCCGCCGCTGGAGTCGGGCCCGGTGGGCCGTACGCACGACGAACAGGTGCCAGACCGGCTCGGCCCATTCGGCGGTCGTCGGCAGCACCAGGCCGTCCAGACCGGCCAGCTCCGTCAGATAGCGGTCCGCCGTCTTCGCCCGCAGTTCGTTCCACTCGTCCAGGCGCCCGAGCTTGACCCGCAGCACCGCCGCCTGGATCTCGTCGAGCCGCGCGTTGCGGGACACGGTCTCGTGCCGGTACTTCTCGCGGGAACCGTAGTTGCGCAACATCGCGATGCGGTCGGCCAGTTCCGGGTCGGAGGTCACCACCGCCCCGCCGTCACCCAGCGCGCCCAGGTTCTTGCCCGGGTAGAAGCTGAACGCCGCCGCCGTGGAGCCGTGGCCGACCCGGCGGCCCCGGTAGCGGGCCCCGTGCGCCTGGGCCGCGTCCTCCACGACGTGCAGGCCGTGCCGGCGGGCCACCTCGTGCACGGCGTCCAGGTCGACGGGATGGCCGTAGAGGTGCACCGGCATGATCGCCCGGGTGCGCGGGGTGACCGCCGCGTCGAGGCGGGCCGGATCGAGGCCGGCGGTGTACTCGTCCGGCTCCACCGGGACCGGGACCGCGCCGGCGGCGGCCACCGCGCCCCAGGTCGCGATGAAGGTGTGCGCCGGGACGATCACCTCGTGCCCGGCTCCGATGCCGAGCGCGCGCAGCGTCAGCTCCAGCGCGTCGAAGCCGCTGCCGACACCCACGCAGTGGCCGCTTTCGCAGTAGGCGGCGAACTCGGCCTCGAACGCGCGCAGTT
This sequence comes from Streptomyces sp. NPDC058662, assembly GCF_042716255.1. Classification (NCBI taxonomy): domain Bacteria; kingdom Bacillati; phylum Actinomycetota; class Actinomycetes; order Kitasatosporales; family Streptomycetaceae; genus Streptomyces; species Streptomyces sp. NPDC058662. The sequence goes on from NZ_JBHXRU010000003.1 coordinate 20,422, forward strand.
CGGGACCGAGCAGATACCGCCCGGAGGCGACCACCCGGCGGACCGCGTCGTCGAGTTCGGATGCGAGGCCCAGGGAGTCGGGCCGCAGATCGAGAAAGGGCACCTTCACGGCTGCCTCCTGGCATCGCGCAGGAACGTGTCGCGGTCGCGGTAGTAGTCGGCGTCCTCGTACGGCCGGGAGGCCAGGACGAGAGCGACCGCGCCCGGGGAGAAGCCGGTGAGCTCCCGCCAGACCATCGGGCCGATGAGCAGGCCGCGGGCAGGGTCGTCCAGGACCACGGTGTCCCGGGAGAACCCGTCGTCGAGCGTGATCCGGAAGCTGCCGTGCACGGCGAGGAGGAGTTGTTCGAGGCGGCGATGGCCGTGCCCTCCCCGCACCGCGTCGCCGGGCACGTCGTAGAGGTAGTACACCCGCCGGATCTCGAACCCCAGTGCCTCGTCGGCCTCGACGGCGGAGAGACTGCCGCGGCCGTCGGTGTGGCGCGGCAGGCTCACCGTCCGCCACGAGCCGACCGTGCCGACGCGCTGCTGCGTTTCCACGGTGTGCGCACTCCCTTCGCTGCCCAGGACCGGTGCGGTCATTGTCGGGGAGGTCCGGCGCGGGGTCTGGAGCAGAAGGCGCGGCCTAAGTGGTGGCCTAAGGGCCATACCCGAAACGGCTGGTTGCGGCGGCTGAAGAGGGGCTCATAGTCTCTCGGCACTCACCTGCCGGAGCTTTTCCGCTCGATCACCTCGCGGGAGAGGACACCTTGCTTGACGTGTCGGGGGGAACGGGTGGACTGCGCAACATGACGACCAAGGCGGCGGTCTTCCTCGACCGCGACGGCACCCTGACCGAACCCCGCCACTATCCGTGCCGGCCCGAGGACCTGGTGCTCCAGCCGGGGATCGCTCCTCCGCTGCGCGCGCTGCGGGACGCGGGGTACGCCCTCGTCCTGGTCACCAACCAGTCCGGCCTGGCCCGTGGCCTGTTCGACCGGCGGGCGCTGGACGCCATGCACGTCCACCTGCGGGCGCTGCTCGCCGCGTCGGGCATCGCCCTGGACGGGATCTACGTCTGCCCGCACCACATCGACGGCACCGTGCCGGAGCTGTCGGTGGCCTGCGAGTGCCGTAAGCCCGCGCCCGGCATGCTGCTGCGCGCCGGGCGGGAACTCGGCCTGGACCTGGGCCGGTCGTGGATGGTCGGGGACTTCCTCACCGACGTCGAGGCGGGGCTGCGGGCGGGCTGCCGTACGGCGCTGGTCGGGCTCGCCGCGATGCGGGGGACCAGCGAAGGTCCCCGGCCGGACCTGCGCGCCGCCGGTACCGCACACGTTCTGCGTGAGATCGCGCTGCGGTCCGCCGGACCCCTTGCCGCACACCAGGATCATTAGGAGATATCCCCCTTGCTAGCCTCGTACCGCCGTCTGTTCACCCCGAAGGGGACCGTGGCCTTCACGGTCACGGGGTTCCTGTCCCGGCTTCCGCTGTCCATGTACGGCGTCAGCACCGTCATCATGATCGCCACGCTGCGCGACTCCTATCTGCTGGCCGGCACGGTCGCGGCCGTGGACATGGCGGCCACCGTGGTGCTGGTGCCCCGCATCAGCCGGCTGATCGACCGGTACGGCCAGGCCAGGGTGGCGGTGCCCGCGGTCGTGATCTCCTCGATCGGCTCGGTCGCCCTGGTGCTGTGCGCCCACCACAACGCCCCGGACTGGACCCTGTTCGCGACGAGCATCCTGTCCACCGCTCCCAACACCGGTGGCATGGTGCGTGCCCGGTGGGCGCACATCTACCGCGACGACAAGCAGTCCCTGCACACCGCCAACGCCTTCGAGCAGGTTCTGGACGAGGTGTGCTTCATCGTCGGCCCGATCGTGGCGGTGGCCCTGTGCACCAGCCTCTCGCCCACGGCCGGTGTGCTGACCGCGGCGGCGCTGACCCTCGTCGGAACCAGCCTCTTCGCCGCCCAGCGCGGCACCGAGCCGCCGCTGGAGACGCCGGACGCGGACACCGCCGTCTCACCATGGCGCAACAAGGGGCTCCAGGTCATCGTCAGCACGTTCCTGTTCACCGGCACGATCTTCGGCTCTCTGGAGGTCGTGACCGTCGCCTACACCGAGCACCTCGGGCACGAGAGCGCGGCAGGCGTGGTGCTCGCGCTTCAGTCCGTCGGATCGGCCATCGCCGGATTGCTGTTCGGTCTGGTGACGCTGCGCGGGGAGACCAGCAGGTACTTCCTCCTGGGGCTCGCGGGCATGACGGTGTGCATGCTGCCGCTGGTCCTGGCCGGAGGTCTGCTCTCGCTGATCGGGCTGATGTTCGTCGCAGGCATGGCCTCCTCGCCCACGATGATCATCAGTATGAGCCTGGTCCAGGAGGTCGTGCCCAGCAGCCAGATCAACGAGGGCATGGCCATGACCACCACCGCGCTGCTCGGCGGTATCGCCCTGGGCTCGGCGACCGGCGGCTGGACGATCGACCGGTTCGGCCCGGACGCGGGTTACTGGCTGCCCGGTACGGCGGCCGGCCTCGCCCTGATCGTCGCGCTCGCCGGATTCTCGCGCCTGCGTTCCGCGGTTCCCCGTCCGGAACCCGTCGCCCAGCAGTCGTAGCCACCGAAGTCCGAACCGTCGTGGCGGGAGTCACCCAGGGTCGGACTGGTCGTCGGCGCCGGGGCCCGGGAGATCCGGGCCGCGGTCGGCGACGGCTCCGCGTTCGGGCTGCGCGCCGCCTACTTGCCGCAGCGGGCGCCGCTCGGTCCGGCGCACGCGGTGCTGATGGCCCGGGAGTGGCTGGGCGGCGACGACTTGGTGATGCACCTCGGCGACAGCTTCATCCAGGACGGCATCGATCAGGTGGTCGACGACTTCCGGGCCGGTGAGGCGGACGCGCAGGTGCTGCCGGCGCCGGGGCCCGGCTTGAGGGTGTGCGACGGGTCGAGTCGTCGCTGATCGGCCGGAAGGCCATGGTGACGTCCGCGCGGCGCCGACCGGTGGCGCATCAGCTCACCCTGGGGGATCACAGCCAGGTCCATGTGTGACCGGCGCCCACGAGCGCGGGACCGGGCGAAACGGCCCGGTGCCCGCCAGCGCCACGGCCGCGGTGCAGCCCTCGGGGCCCTGGACGTCGTCGACCCACCAGGGACCCGGCAGCCGTCCCGAGGGATCCGCCACGGTGTGCGGGCCGTGGCCGACCGGCAGGTTCAGGCTCTGGGCGAGCCGCCCCCCGGCCGCCTTCACACAGGCCTCCTTGCGCGTCCACAGCCTGAGGAACTCGTCCCAGCGGTCCGCGGGTCCGGCCTCGGCCACCCGGGCGGCCTCTTCCGGGCGGAACCAGCGGGCGGCGAAGCGTACGGGGTCCAGACCGGACCGGGGACGCTCGATGTCGACGCCTATCTCACGGTGGCCGCAGACGCCGATCAGCGCCTGATCCCCGCAGTGGGCGAGGCTGAACCGGATCCCGGAGCCGCCCACTTCGGGCTTGCCCCAGCGGCCCACGCGCAGCGGGACCCGCTCGGGGGGCAGGCCGAGGCAACTACCGAGGATCAGCCGCTTGGTGCCGTGCGCCACGGCGTAACGGTCCCGGCCCGTGCCGTTGGGCTGGGCTTCGTGGCGGGCGCGCTCCCGTGGGTCGAGCAGGGCGAGGTACGCGCCGGGCGGCAGATCCAGCGGGAACTGCCAGAGGTGCACCTCATCGGCGGCAGCTGTCACCGGCGCCGCGCGGCCCCGCCGCGCACCAGGGCACCGAAGACCGCGAGGCGCTGCACATTGGCCGTGCCCTCCATGAGCTCAAGGCCCTGCGCGTCCCTGGCCATCTTGTCCAGCCGGGGGTGTTCGAGACGGGCCGCCGGGCCCAGCCGGCGGAGCGCCGCACGGCAGAGGTCGTCGGCGAGGCGGGCCGCGGTGAGCTTCGCTGCCGAGGCCAGTTCGCCGTCCGCCGGGTCGTCGTCCACCGCCCGGGCGGCCCGGTACGTCAGTCCGCGGACGCCCTCGATGCGCCGGGCCAGCGCGTCCCAGTGGTCCCGGTCCGCCCCGGTGACCGCCGGCCGTTCCCGCAGGGCGTAGGCGTGGGCCGCGGCGGCCGCGCCGACGCCCATGGCGGCGATCACCGTACGCCAGGTGTTGAAGGTACGCAGCCAGCCCCACATACCTTGCCGGACGGCGGGGAGATGACGGCCGAGCAGCTGGTCCTCGGGCACCTCGACCGCGTCCAGGGTGATCGCGCCGAGCTGCAGACAGCGCAGGCCGAGGGTGGGGACGGGCTCCGCCGAGAAGCCGGGGGAGGCGGTGTCCACCAGGACGGCCCGGATGCCCAGCGGACCCGGGGCCAAGCGGGCGAAGGCCACGGCGACACCGGCGCGGACGGCGTTGCCGACATAGCGCTTGGCGCCGGTGAGGAGGAGTGAGTCGCCGTCCGGCGCGCGGGTGAGCGTGGTGGACATACGGGCCGCGTCGGAGCCCCGGCCGGCCTCCGTCATCGCGAAGCAGGTCCAGGTCGGGCGTTCCAGGAGACGGCCGTAGAACCAGTCCCGTTGGGCCCGGTCGCCGAGGGTGTCCACCAGGGTGCCGGACATGTCGGGGCCGGGTACGGAGAACAGCAGTCCGAGGTCGACCCGTGCGCCTTCCTCGAAGAACACCGCCTTCTCCAGGGCCGTACGCAGGCGGTAGTGCTGTCCGCCGACAGTGAGCGGCGGCGCGCCGTACTCCGGGGGGATTCCCAGGGTGGCGAGCCGGGAGAGCAGCGGCAGGTGGACCAGGCGGGCCACCGTGCCGGGGTCGCGGTCCAGTGCAGCGATGTGGGGCTCGATGTCCGCCGCCCATTCCCGGGCCTGCCCGCGCAGGGGCGTCAGGCGCTCGTCGTCGTCCGTGTGCACGGCGTTCCTCCCGCGTAGACGTCGGCCAGCAGTTCCGAGGCATGGGCCGAGCGGCCCGGTCCGTCCGCCGTGTATCCGCCGGCCCCGAACAGGCGGACCAGCTCACGGTCCACGGTGGTGATCCGGGCGTGTGCTTCGGCCAGGGCGGCGCGGTGCGAAGCGGCGCCGTCGAGCGCGCTCTCGGTCTCCAGATGGGCGACGACCGCGTCAGCCAGCGTGCCCTTGACCAGTTGCCGGTGCAGCAGCGGGGCGCCGTCGAAGGTGCGCCGGCCGAGATGCGCCACCGCCAGGTCGAGCAGGTGCCGGGAATGGCCGAGCCGGGCCCAGGCCAGGGCCGCGACCCAGGCCCCGTACGCCGGTCCGGCGGCGGCGGGCCCCGGCGTCCGGCAGCGCAGGACCGTCAGTCCCAGGCCGTCGAGAACGGCGGGTGTGGCCTCCGCGGCGTCCTCCGCCGGGAGGCCGACGTACCCCTCGCCGCTCCACAGCCGTCGGGTGACCCGCGAAGGCGCGACGATCCATCCGTCCGCCCCGCGGACGGCGGTCCCCCGGCCGAGTCCGGCGTGCAGCAGCAGAAGGGCAGGGATTAGGCCCCGCGACCTCGCCGCCGCGTGCCCGGCCCGGCGCAGCGTCTCCTCCAGTGCCGGAGGCCCGGCCAGGGCTTCTGTCATCGTTACGCCTCGGCCTCGCGCCGGACGTATGCGACGAGGCCGGCGACCTTCTCGAAGTCCGCCGGCTGGAGGGTCTCGGGGTCGAACTCCACTCCGAGGTCCTCCTCCAGCTTCATCAGCAGCTCCAGGACACTGGTCGAGTCGAAGTACAGGTCATCGAAGAGCCGTGTCTCCTCCGACAGTTCGGATGCGTCGCGGCCCACCATCGCGGCCAGCGAAGCGATCACCTCGACGGTGATGTCGCGGTGCCCGATTGCTCCGTCCGTCATGCTGTGCTCCGTTCTCGATGCGGTTCCTCGGCGCGGGACCCTCCCGGCCGGGACAGATCCCCCAGACGGTCGGCGACCGCCCGGTGCAGTGCGGTGGCCGCCTGGCGTGAGGCGGCCACGGTGATGCCGTAGAGACGGCCGTCAAAGGGGCCGTCGGGCCGCTCGGGCCGTGTGGCGGCGGCGTTGACCGTGGCGAAGTCGTTCACCAGGAAGCCGGTGCCGGTGTCCGTGTCGAACAGCAGGCCGCTGAGCCGGTCCTGGAGCTCGGCGAAGGAGACGGGCCGGTCCAGCCGGAGCGGGAAGTGACCGGCGAGGGCGGTCCCGGCGGCGTCGGAGAGGAGGGTGGAGCGCAGCCGCTCCTGGTACGTGGACATGTTGTTGCGGGCGTTGATCTCCACCACCGGGTACAGCCCGCCGTCGGGGTCCACCATCGCGTCCACGCCCACGACACCGGAGTAGCCGTCGGCGGCCAGGCGTCGGCCCAGTACGGCGGAGACGTCCCGCAGCTGCGCCTGCTGGCGGTCGGAGAGGCGCGGGGGCATCCAGTGCCCCGCGTGGACGCCGCCCTCGGTCAGCGCCTCGCGGACGAAGTCGAAGCGCACGGTGCCGTCGCGGCCGACGGCGAACTGGTAGTTGAGGTCGGCCTGCTTGGCCACCCACTCCTCGACGAGCAGGGCCAGGTCCCGGCGCCCCTGCCGCTCCGCCCGCCGCGTGATCATGCGCTGGACGCGGTCGAGCGCGGCGGCTTCCGCGACCACCAGGACGCCCTTGCCGGACACCCCGAACGCGTCCTTGAGAACGACGGTGCCGTTCTGGCTCAGTCGTTCACGGGCCCACGCGCATGCCTCCGCGAACTCGTCCAGGTCCTGGCAGGTCCTGCCCCCGGGCTGGCGCAGGCCGTACTCGTCGTTCAGGTTCCGGCTGTAGATCTTGCTGTTGACCGCCTTGCAGACGGCGGCGGGCGCCGTCGCCAGACGCAGTCCCGTGAGGTCGGCCAGGCGCTCCTCCACCCGCGAGACCCCGTGCGGCCACAGCCGCGCCCCGCCCTCGGCGAGACGGGCGAGTTCGGCCTTCAACGCCGTGTCCTCGATCGCGTCCTCACCGACCGTGCGGCCGGGGTCCTGGTGCCGCACGGTGAGGATGCCCGGCAACTCGACGCCGAGCGTGCGCAGATACGCCAGCCAGTCGTCGTCGGGCGGTGCCTTGAGCACCACGTGGTCGCGCGGTTCGGCCAGCAGCAGCGCCAACTCGTCGAGGCGGTTGACGACGGCTCGTCCACCGCTGAACGGCGCTCTGGGCAGGCCGAGTTCGCCCTCGGCCCAGTGGTCCTCGACCTCGAAGTTCCCCAGCAGGACGAGCGGCCCCCCAGGGTCCTCGCCCGGGGTCGGCCGGGCCGCTCCCGCGCCCGCTTCGGACGGCTTGCGCACGGCGGGTCTCCTCTCCTTCGCCGTCCCCCGGACCTGATCACCGGGGGCGACGAAGCGACGATCCCCGAGACGGGTGCCCCGGACAAGGCTCGCCGACCGCCCCACCAGGACGCTGGGGCAGGCATGCCCCAAAGAGGAGGTCTACTTCCCGGCCCGCTCACCGCAGAATCGGGTCAGTACGGCGACCGGCCGGGTCAGCGGCAGTCGGCGGTCGCGGTGACGGAGTACCGCCGGTCCCGGCGGCCGCGTGCGGCGGTCCACACGGTGGACGGGCCGGGCAGACGACCGCGCCACCGCTGTACAGAAAGGCTCCAAGCAGATCATGCGCATTCTGGTCACCGGGGGCGCCGGCTTCACCGGCTCGCACTTCGTCCGGTCCCTGCTGGTATCCGAGGCGGAGCGGGAAACCGTCCCGACGGCGGTGACGGTGCCGGACGCCCTCACCTACGCCGGCAACCGCGCCAACCCGGCTCCGGTCGCGGCCGATCCACGTCTTCGCTTCCTCCGGGGAAGCACCCGAGCGCCCGCACCGACGCCCCCTTCTCTGGAGTGAACAGGTGAACGACGACATCCCCCCGGTCAACGACGCCTCCTCCCTCGTCGACCCCAGCTGCTACCACGCGGCCGTCGCCGCCGTGCTCAGATCCGTCGACCCGGCCGTCGATCCCGCTCTGGTGCTGGGCAGCGGCGTCTCGACGTGCGCCACCTGGGACACCGACGGCCTGCTCGCCTTCGCGGAGCCGTTCGTTCCGCTCTCGGCGATGGTCGAGCGACGTGGCTACCGGCTCGTCGAGCATCCGGTGCGCGACCGGGAAGGCTGGCTCCAGGCGCTGCGCCACCTGGAGCGCGGCCGCACGATCGTCGCCGCCGCCGACGGCTTCCACCTGACCCACTTCTGGCCGAACCGTGGCCGCAGCCACGCCCTGCACGCGGTGGTCGTCAGCGACCCCGACTCGGTCACCGGTACCCTGCGCCTGCTCGACCCAGGTCTGGAACTCTTCCACGACGGCCGGGTCCCCCTGGCCGAGATCGAAGCGGCGATGTGCGCGGAGGAGGCCGGGCAGTCCTGGATGGAACTGCTGCCCCGGACCGCTGCGCCGCTCCCGCACGGCGACCTGATTCGGCGCGAACTCGTACTCGCGGCCGGCGAGTTGGCGGGTGGCGAGGGCGGGTTCCTCGGCGGTACCGAGTTCCTGGAGGGCATCCGGTCCCAGCTGGCCGTATATGTGGAGCTGGTGGCGGAGCGGCCGCGCGGTGCCACCGGGAACGAGCTGAACTGGGGGGCCGGCCAGAACCTGCTGCTCGGCCTGTGGTGGTACCACAACGTGCTGCGCTGGTTCGCCCGGTACCTGGGCGCGCTGGCGGACGACGGCACCGTGCCGCTCGGCCCGGAGCCCGCCGCCTCGGCCGACCAGGCATGCCGGGACGTGCTCGTGGTGCGGAACCTGCTGATGCGCCTCGGCGTGATGCCCCTGGACTCCCCCCGGGCCCAGGCATTCCGTGGGCAGATCGAGGCCCGGCTCGACACCGCGCGGGACGCCCTCGCCGCGACGGCCGCCCGACTGGCCACGGCGGCGGGAGCACACGCGTGAACGGCATCGTGCTGCCCGCCGGCGCGGTGCCCGTCGATGTCTCGGCCCACCGCAACAACACCGGCACCTCGACCAAGGGCCACCCGGTCGGCGGTGAGGGATTCGACGGCTACGGCCGCACCTACCCCGCCGGCATCCTCGACGCCATCGCCGACCCTCTGGGCCTGCCACCGGGCTGGGGATCAGGCGTCCCCGACAACGTGACCTGCGAGGGCCAGCGCATCACCCTCCCCGGCTCCGGAGCCGTCACCGCGCTGCACGTGGTGGGCGCGGGCACCTACGGCAACGTCCAGGACGTCCTGCGACTGCGCACCCCCGAGGGAACGAGCACGGAGGTGCTGGTGGGCCTCAGCGACTCCCTGTCCCTGCGCCCCCTGCCCGGCGAGGCCTGCTGCGCCGAGGGCGACTTCCTCCTGGACGCCGAGGGTGAGGCCATCGCCGACGCGCGTCCCCACCTGTGGCAGACGACCGTGCATTGCCGTGCCGCCGCGTCCTGTTCCGTGCTGGAGCTGCCGTACAACCCGGATCTGCATCTGTTCGGTGTGTGGGTCGTCCGGGAGGCCGCGGCATGAGATGCCTCTATCTGGTCCAGGAGCTGGCACCCCACTTCGCCGAGGGCGGCCTCGGGCAGGCCGCGCGGGCGCTGCCGGAGCTCCTCCAGCGGGACCACGGGATCGAGCACGACCTGCTGGTGCCGTACTACCCGTGGCTGGTCGCGGAACGGGGGCTGCGCACCAAGGAGGTCGCGCGGCTGCCCGGGATCCGGATCGCCGGTGTCACCGCGGAGGCGACGGTGGAGCAGGTGCTGGACCACGACGGCTCCTGCGAGGTCTTCCTGCTGCGCGCGGACGTCTGGTACGACCGCGAGGGCATCTACCGGGACCGTCGCTACGTCGAGTTCGCCGACGCCACCGCCCGCGCGGCCTTCTTCGGGTGCGCCGCCGCCCGCTGGACCGAGATCTCCGGACGGTCCTACGACCTCGTGCACGGCAACGACTGGCAGTCGGGCGCCGCGCTGGCCCACCTGCGGCAGGCCCGGGGATCCGCCGCGCGGCCGGTGCTGCTGATGAACGTGCACAACGGCGCCTACCCCGGCGAGGTGAGCGTGGCCGAGGTCGCCGGGCTCGGTCTGCCGGACGCGTTCCGGGAGCCGTTCCTGACCGCCGCGCGCGGACGGCCGAGCCTGCTGCTCGCGGGACTGCTGGCCGCGGACGCGGCCACGACGGGCAGCCCCGGATACGCGCGGGAACTCAGAGCGGACTTCGCCGGCTCGCCCCTCGGCGACGTGCTGGAACCGCTCGCCCTGACCGGCATCGTCGCGGGCGTCGACGAGCGGGTCTGGAACCCCGCGGCGCCGGGAACGCTCGCGGTGCCCTTCGACCGGGACACGGTGACCTCGGGCAAGCGCGCCAACAAGCGGGCGCTGCAACACCTCGCGGCGCTGCGCGAGGACCCGGACGTCCCGCTCTTCGGGGTGTGCGCGCGGCTCGTGCCCGAGAAGGGCGTCGACCTGATGCTGACCGCCCTCGGGCCCCGGCTGCTGGACGGCACCGCCCAGCTGGTGGTCGTCGGCTCCGGGGACACCGCGTACATGACGGCGCTCGCGGAGCTGCACAGCCTCGCCCCGGGAGCCGTCCACCACCGGGCGCGCTTCGACCACGACGTCGCGTCGCTGGTCTACGCGGGGTCCGACTTCACCCTCATGCCGTCCCGGGTCGAGCCCTGCGGGCTGAACCAGCTCATCGCCATGGCGTACGCGACGGTGCCGCTGGTCAGCGCCGTGGGTGGGCTGCGCGACACGGTGAGCGAACTGCGCGGCGCGCCGCAGGAGGGTACGGGCTTCCGCTTCAGCGCGCTCACCGCGCAGGCCGTCGAGGCCACCGTCGCCGACGCGGTGCGGTGGCTCGGCTCAAGCCCCGACCAGGTCGAGCGGACCCGGCGGCGGCTGATGGACCAGGACTGGACGTGGCACCGCACCGCCCGGGAGACCGCGCGACTGTACGAACAGGTGGTGGCGCGTGACTGACGGACCGGCTCCGCACCGGACCCCGATCTTCTCCGAACGGACAGGCGACAGGATGTTGGACGACACCCGGCGCACGGCGCACATGCAGAGCTATCTCACGGACGTACAGCGGGCGGTGGGCAAGGTCTCGCTCACCGAGCTCAGTGATGTGGCCGCCATCCTGGAGCGCGTGTACACCGATGGACGTACCGTCTTCACCTGCGGCAACGGTGGAAGTGCCGCCACTGCCTCGCATTTGGCGGTCGATCTGTCGAAGAACACCCGGCAGCCCGGCACCCCGCCGCTGCGGGTGATGTCCCTGGTCGACCACGTACCCGCGATCACCGCCTGGGCCAACGACGTCGGCTACGAATCGGTCTTCAGCGGCCAGCTCACCGGCCTGGCCGGGGAGGGCGATGTGGTGATCGGCATCAGCACCAGTGGCAATTCCCCCAATGTGCTGGAGGCGCTGCGGCACGCCCGCGAACTCGGCGCGCTGACGGTGGGGCTGCTCGGCCCGACGGCGGTGCGGGCGTCCGCGCTGTGCGACCGCTGGGTGACGGCTCCGGCCGAGTCCATCGAGGAGCAGGAGGACATCCATATGATGATCGCCCATCTGCTGACCCGCCACATGCGCGAGTTCGTCCGCGTCGGCCGGTTCGTGCCAGCCTCCGCGCAGGGCAGCGGCCGTTGACCCGCACACACCGCATCAGCGCCACACTGCCCGACGGGCGCAGCATCCACTACTACGACGAGCAGCCGGGCCGCGTCCGCCCGTCCGCGCCCGCCGCCCCGCCCGCCGCCCCGGTGCCCTCCACCCTGCGCTGGGACGCGACGACCGAGGACTGGGTCCTGATGGCCCCGCACCGGGCCGCCCGCACCGCCCTCGGTCCGCACTGCCCGCTGTGCGCCTCGTCGCCGCCCGAGGTCACGGAGATCCCGGGCGGAGCCTATGACGTCGCCGTCTTCGACAACCGCTTCCCCGCGCTCGGCGGGCCGGGCGGGCCTCCGGTCGGCGGCGACCGTGCCCTGCTGGCCAGCGCGCCCGCGCCGGGCCGCTGCGAGGTCGTCTCCTTCAGCAGCGACCACGACACGCCGCTGGCCCGGCTGCCGCTGGCCCGGGTGCGCACGGTCGTGGACGCGTGGGCGGACCGCACCCGGGAACTGAACCGGATGGCGGCGGTGGAACAGGTCGTCTGCTTCGAGAATCGGGGCGCGGAGGTGGGCGCGAGCCTGTCCCACCCGCACGGGCAGATCTACGCCTACCCGTGGATGCCCGAGCGGTTCCGGCGGATGCACGAGTCCGCGCGGTCCGCCGGACTACGGGGCGAGAGCTGTGTGTTCTGCCGGGTCCGACAAGCCGAGGAGGAGGCGGGCAGCCGGGTCGTGGCGCGCACCGCGCACTGGTCGGCGTTCGTCCCCTTCGCCGCCCGCTGGCCGTACGAGGTCCATCTGTACGCCCGCCGCCATGTCCCGGACCTGGACGCGCTGACGGACGAGGAACGCGACGACCTCGCCCGGATCTACCGTTCGCTGCTGCACCGCTTCGAGTCGGTGGCCGACGCCCCGCTGCCCTACATGGCGGTGTGGATGCAGGCGGCCGCCCGCCGGGAACGGCACCTCGCGCACGTGCGCGCCCAGGTCTTCTCCGGCCACCGCAGCCCGACCGTGGTCAAGCGCCCGGCCGCCGGTGAGCTGGGCGCGGGCGCCTTCGTCAGCGAGGCCAGCCCCGAGCGCGCCGCCGAGGCGCTGAGGGCCGCCGATCCGGCCTGGAAGCACGAGAAGGTGAGCGCGTGAGCGGGACGGCGGACCTGTGGGTGAGCAGCGCCCCGCTGCGGATCTCCCTCGCGGGCGGCGGCACCGACCTGCCCGCCTACGCGCGCCGGTTCGGCGGCACTGTGCTCGGCGCCAGCGTCGATCTGCGGGTCACCGTATTCGGCAGAAGAGCCCGTACCGCGACGGTGATCCGCGCCTGCCTGGACTCGTGCGGCAGCGCCGACTCCGTCGACGGCATCGCCAACCCCTACGCCCGCGAGGCCCTCAAGCGGTACTGGGACGGCTCCCCGCTGGACCTGTTCTCCGCGGGCGACGTGCCCGGCGGCAGCGGCATGGGCAGCTCGGCGGCGTTCTGCGTCGCCCTGGTCGCGGGGCTGTCCGCGAAGGAGCGGTCCCCGCACGACCTCGCCATGGCGGCCAGCGGCATCGAGATGGACGGCCTCGGCCGCCCGGTGGGCCGGCAGGACCACTTCCTGTCCGCTCTCGGCGGCTTCCGTCAGCTGCACTTCGCCACCGACGGCAGGGTCGCCGTGGAGGACGTCCCCGTCGCCGATGACGTCGTACGGCGCCTCGACGAGGAACTGGTGCTGCACTTCACCGGGACCAGCCGGGACGCGGGTGCCGTCCTCGGCGACCAGGCCCGCGCGGCCGGTTCCGGGGAGCGCGGCACCGAGGCCCGGCTGCACGAGATCAAGGAGCTGACCGGCCCGCTGCGAGAGGCGCTGACCCGGGGCGACAGCACGGAGGTGGGCCGGATCCTCGGCCGGCACTGGGAGCTGAAGCGGGGCCTCGGTGCCCGGGTCTCCCTGCCCGGGGTGGACCGTGCCTACCGGGACGCGCTGGCGGCCGGGGCGACCGGCGGCAAGCTCCTCGGCGCGGGCGGCGGCGGCTTTCTCCTGCTGCATGTCCCGGCCGCGGCCCGGGAGGGGGTGCGCGCGGCGATGGCGGCGCACAGCATGCCGGAGCAGTCGTTCCGTTTCGACCCCGCCGGGGCCCGGCTCAGCCGGCTGTGAATCCGTATCGGCCCCACTTCAGGAAAGGACCGGTCACATGACCGACGGACCCCGTGTCCAGGGCATTGCCTACACCGAGCTGGCGGAGGAGTTCGGCACCCCGCTCTACGTGTACGACGAGGACGTCCTCGTCGTACAGTACGGAACGCTCAGAACCGCGCTCCACCCGAAACTGGAGTACTTCTACTCGCTGAAGGCCAACCCGAACATCTCCGTCCTCGCCGCTCTCGCCTCGCGCGGAGCCCGTGCCGAGGTGTGCTCGGCCGCCGAGCTGCTGACAGCCGTCCGGGCGGGCGTCGACCCCGGTGACATCATCTTCGTGGGCCCCGGAAAGAGCCGCGCGGAACTCACCGCTGCCCTGGAGCACGGCATCCACGCCGTGGTGTGCGAGTCCTTCGACGAACTCGCGCTGCTGGACGGCCTGGCGCGCGCCCGGGACACCCGGGCGCCGGTGATCCTGCGGGTCAATCCGGCCTTCTCGGTCAAGGGTTCCCGGCTGACCATGGGCGGCCGGCCCCGTCAGTTCGGCATGGACGAGGAGCAGCTGCTGGCCCGCCCCGGCCTCGCCAAGGAGTTCCCGGCCACCCGCATCATCGGCGTGCAGGCATACATGGGCACCCGGATCCTCGACGCGGCGGTGGTCACGGAGAACACCCGGCGGATCTTCGAACTGGCCGAGCGCGTCGGCGCGGAGCTGGACATCCCGCTTGAGACCGTGGACGTGGGCGGCGGGCTCGGCATCCCCTACTTCGACGGCGAGGAGGAGTTGGACACCGCCGCACTGGCGGCCGGTCTCAACCCGGTCGTCGAGGAGTTCCACACGCGCCACCCGCAGACCCGGCTCATCATGGAGCTGGGCCGCTATCTCACCGCGCCGGCCGGGGTGTACCTCGTGCGGGTGCGGTATCTGAAGACGTCGCAGGGCGAGAACTTCGCGGTGGTCGACGGCGGCACCCACCATCACATGGCCGCTGTCGGTATCGGCTCCTTCGTGAAGCGGAACTTCCCGATGCGCCTGCTCAGTCGCGAGGTCTCCGGTGAGCCGGCGCCGTGGCAGATCACCGGTCCGCTGTGCACCCCGAACGACACCCTGGGCAAGAACGTCCTGCTGCCGCCGCTGCGCACCGGTGACCTCATCGGCGTCCTGCGCTCCGGCGCGTACGGGCCGACCGCCTCGCCCGTGCAGTTCCTCAGCCACGGCTACCCGGCCGAGGTCCTGGTGCGGGACGGCCGGCCGCACCTGGTCCGCGAACGCGACCGCCCCGAGGACCTGCTGGCCCGTCAGCATCTGATAAGGCCGTGACGGCCCCCCGTCATGCCGGGGTGCGAGCCAGATCGGTCAGGGCCCGCCGGTCGATCTTCCGGTTGGGGGTGAGCGGGAACTCCGTCAGTACGACCACGCGACGGGGCAGGCTGTGACTCGGCAGGATCCCGGCCAGCTCTTTGAGGATCAGGCCGGGATCGGCTTCTGTTCCGGTACAGAAGCCCATGAGATGGTCGTCGACCAACACGGTCACGGCCTCACGCACCCCGGCGCAGCGGCGCAGTCCCCAGTCGACCTCACCGAGTTCGATCCGCCGTCCACGGATCTTGACCTGGTGGTCGCGCCGCCCCAGGAAGGCCAGCTCCCCGTCGGGCAGCCGCCGGACCAGGTCGCCGGTCCGGTACCAGCGCCGCCCGTCGTGGGTGAGGAAGCGGCCCTCGTCATCGGCCGGATCCACATACCCGCCGAATGTCTGGGGACCGGTGACGCACAACTCACCTTCGTCGACCGGCGTTTCCACCTCCGGTGCCTCGGGATCGACGACGACGGCCGCCAGGCCCGGGTGCAGGGTGCCGATCGGCAGCGCGCCGTTCACCACGAGCCGCGCCGACGCCTCCGGGACGTAGCGGTGTACGCAACAGGTGATCGTCGTCTCCGTGGGGCCGTAGAGGTTCTCCACCGTGGAGCCGGGCGCGGCCCGGAGCCAGTCGGCGGCGTCCCGCTCCAGCAGGGGCTCGCCGCAGAACAGGCTCCAGCGAAGGCCGGAGAGGGAGCCGGGAGCCAGCGCGGAGTTTCTGCGCAGCAGGGCCACCAGACTGGGCGCGGACAGCCAGACGGTGATGCCGTGGGCGGCGGTGAACCGCGCCACCCGCAGGAAGTGGGCGGGCTTCAGGGTGACGACGGAACCGCCCGCGCCCCAGGCGGCGTAGAGGTCGAAGACCGACAGATCGAAGGTCAGATCGGAGATCTGGGAGAACACGTCGTCCGGGGTGAACGCGTAGCGCGCGTGGATCACTTCCAGGTAGTGCGCGATGTTCCGCTGGGCGATCGGCACGCCTTTGGGCCGGCCCGTGGTCCCCGAGGTGAAGACTATGTAGGCGAGTTCGGCCGGCGGTTCGGGGGACCGCAGCCCCTCCTCGGGGCTACCCAACCAGTCCTCGGCGCGCACGACCGGAACCGTCCCCCAGGAGCCGGCCGCCGCCCGCCCGGTGGTGTCCGCGACGACCGCCTGGACCCCGGCCGACTCCGCCATGAAGCGGGTGCGCTCCGCCGGGTACTCGGGGTTCATCGGAACGACGGTGGCACCCGCGTACAGGACGCCCAGCAGGGCCGCGTAGGCATGGGGGCCACGGTCCATCAGCACACCGATCCGCTCGGCCCGGGGCGCCGTCCGGCGGATCAGACCGGCGAGCGCGAGGGCCAGGCGGTCCATTTCGCGGTAGGTCAGCCGTGTGGTCGCGTCACGGGCCGCGACGCCCTCGGGATTTACCGCGAGACCGCGGCGGAACCAGTTGGCGAGGGACTCCTCATGATTGGTGGCCTTCCTGGTGGTTACGGGTGATTGCTCCATCTACTGTCCTTCTTGGTGCGACCACGAAAGGAGTCTCTGGAACTTGCAGGAAGACCTTGCGTGGTCAGATTGACCGATGTTTAACTTGATCAACGTTCGAGCCATGGGGGAGGTCTGGTGCAGGACCGAAATGCAGGCGTGATATCGGCTGAGGAATTAAGGGACGCGCTCGATGTGGCCATCCTCATCGAAAGCGAAGTGGTGCGGGCCGGGATGGAGACGGTGCTGCGCAAGCTGCCGGATGTGGGAACCGTACGAGCGCTTCCCCTGGACACCGAATCGATTGCGGTGACCGCCGAGGACTACGGTGTGCTGATCGTCGCGGCGGAACAGTGGGGATTGCTCGGCGAGCTCGACGAGAGGCAGCGCGACAACCTGCCGCCCGTCCTGGTGCTGGGGGACGACCTGTACGACCGCAATGGCGCCGACTTCGCCTCACTCCCCGCCGACGGATTCCTTCCGCTCGACACCCTCTCCGCGTGCTCGCTGGAGAACGCCCTGCAGCGGCTGGCCATGGGCGAGGTGCCCATGCCCGCCTTGCTCGCCAAGCGCCTGCTGATGAGCAACCGCAGTCGGCGCAGGGAAGCGGAGCCGGTCACGATCCCGCTGACACCACGGGAGACCGAGACCCTGCGGCTCCTGGCCGACGGGCTGAGCAACAAGCAGGTGGCCCGCTGCCTCGGCATATCCGCGCACGGCTCGAAGCGCCTGGTCGGCTCCATCCTGCTGAAGCTGGGGGCGCCCAACCGGACAACCGCGGTCATCACCGCACTCAAGATCGGGCTGCTCTGACAGCGGGAAGCACGCACCGCGTTTCCACCTCCCGGCACTCGGCGCTCTCCGACGCCCGCCAAACTATGCGGGCTCACCGGGTGCCGGAAGTGTCAACGGCGCGCACCAGGCGCCGGCCGCGTTGACATACCCGAACGGTCCGCTTGTGAGCGCCCGGCGCCCGCGACTACTCCTTGGGGGCCGTCCCACTCTCACCGGAAGGCCGCGTCCCCATGCTGCGCACCATGCTGAAGTCCAAGATCCACCGAGCCACCGTCACCCAGTCCGACCTGCACTACGTGGGCTCGCTGACCATTGACGCGGCCCTGCTGGAAGCGGCCGACATCCTGCCGGGAGAGAAGGTCGACATCGTCGACATCAACAACGGCGCCCGGCTGTCGACGTACACCATCGAGGGACCCCGCGGCAGCGGTGTCATCGGCATCAACGGCGCGGCGGCGCGGCTGGTCTCCCCCGGCGACCTGGTGATCATCATCGCCTACGCCACCGTCTCGGACACCGAGGCCCGTGATCTGCGCCCGCGCGTGCTCTTCGTCGACGGGCACAACCGCGTTACCGATCAGGGCACCGACCCGGCCCACGCCCCCGCGGAGGCCCTCCTGCGCGGCGACGCCCTGCACACCGGCGCCCTGCACACCGGCGCCCTGCACACCGGCGCCCCGCGCACCGGCGCCTGAACCCGGTCCCCGCGGGGGCACGGCCGCGAGACCGGGCGCCGACCGCCCAGCCGCCAGGCCGCCCCCAGCCGGTACGCCGCATACAGGTTCATGGCGAGGAAACAGGCGCCGGCGGCCCCGCACCGCGTGGTCCCGCTGCCCGGGTCGACGGGCCGGCCATGGCTTATGCCGGTGAGGCCGCGGGTCTCGACGGCGGGTCGCCGGTCAAGCGTTCTGGCGGAGGGTGCCGGTGATCCGTCCGCTTGGCCTGACCGCCGGACCCGGGCGCGGGCGTGCCCTGGCACCGCCGGAAGGCATGCTGGAAGGGTGTTCGGTGCCGAGAACATGGTGCGCTGACGGACGACCAGCAGCCATCGCCCCAATATCGGCGGCCAGGAACGAGCTCCAGCAGACAGCCGCAGCGCGGCGGGGGCACGTCCGGCTTCACCGGAGAATGATCGCTTCAGCACGCGGGGCCACGAGCTGCGGTGTGGCTGGCGGTCGGTCGGCCGGACTCCCGCCCCCGCCGCCTTCCGTCCGACACCGTTGGACGATCCGATGCCCTGCCGGTCCGGTTGTAGGGCGAAGGCGCGTTCGGCGCGGTCGCGGTGGGTTGCGTGCACGGCCTGCCCCAGCAGCGTTTTGTGCCGGAGCAGCGGCTCGCGTCGCTCTTCAGGGACCAGGGCGAGGAGGTCGTTGACGCCGGCGTGGAGACGGCGGGTCACCTGGGGCTGGTCTGCGGCTGCGGCACGGAGTTCGGCGATACCGACGTCGACGATTTCCGACCACTCGGGTGCGGCTTGGACGAGCCGCACCCGGCCTGCTCGATCGTGGTGGGACAGGGGCCCCAACCGCTGTGTGCCGAGAACTGCCAGCAGGTGCACGATGCGGTCCAGGCACTGCACCGCGGTCGTGCGGGTCGTTCACCGCCGACGACAGCGCCCGCAACGCGATATCGGCCAGCTGCCTCAGCGCGAACGCCGTATCCTGCAGCGCACCGCGTTCGCTGCCCACCCACGCCACCGACCTCATGGTCGACGGGAGCGTGCCGCGATCGCCGTGCACCGCCAGCAGGGGGATGCCGGGCACCAGGTAGTCCCCGACTCGCGGAATCGTCCGCAGCACCACATCGTGCCGGCGGGCCCAGCGCACGAGCCGTCGCTCGTCCACTGAGCGCAGGACCCCGGCCCGTCCCTGGTAGGCGAGCAGGCCGGTCTGTGCCGACAGTTCCGGCGGTGCACCGTCGGCTGCCGGCTGCCGGGCGAGGGCGCGCAAGGCTTCGCGGGTGATGTGGTCGACGACCGGGCCGACCTGCATGAGCCGCACCGTGGAGTTCACGTAGGCGATGAACAGCAGCAGACTCAGGCCGACCAGCAGGAGCGTCAACAGCGACTGCAGCAGCGGCACTGGTGCGGCACCCTCCTCGACCACGGGGTCGTTGTAGGAGGTGAGGACCAGAAGCGAGAACATGAACGTCGACAAGAACACGGTCAAGGTCGCCTTGGTGATCCGGCTGCGCACGAAGATCCGCACCACCCGCGGTGTCAGCTGACCACTGGTCATCTGCGAGGCCACCAGCGAGATGCTGAACACGACCCCGAGGAACGTCAGTATCGCCTGGCTGACGGTGGTGACGATCGTCTTGGCGTCGTCGGTGAAGTCCCGCACTCCGGTCCCGGTATCGGCGAGGGCCTTGGCCAGTTCCGCGTCCGCCAGTTGGGCGATGTCCCACAGCACGAAAGCCACCATCAACCCGGCGGTGGGCGCGAACCACAGTGTGTCCCGTAGATGTTCCCGCCGGCGCGGGAACCCGCGCGGCCTCCTGAATTCGGGCAGAGACCTCATGGGTGGACCCTAGCGGGAGGAAGTCTCGTTTCCGGCCCACGGCTTTGATCGCGGCTTCGGAGTCGCGGATCGCTCACCCGCCTCCTCCTGGTCGGCGTGCCGGCGTCCTCGGTGCGGGGGTCCGGAGGCCTCCGGGACGTGTCGGTCCAGGTGACGGACTGGCCGGGGCGCCCGGGTTCCTCGGCCGAGCAGCAGCACGCCGCCCTTCATCGCGTGCTGGCCCGGGATTGCGGGGCGACGTCCTCGCGGTCGGCTGTGGTGAGGGCCGCCGCTGGTCGACCAGGCGCTCGTGCAGCTCGACGTTCTGCGGGGTAAGCGGGTCGTCGGGCCGATGGGTTGGGCGGCCGGGCCTGGTCGTCGTCGGTCCGGGATCAGTGGCGTGCTCTGCTTCCCGCGGACGCGGAACGGATCGCCGAGGCGCAGCTCGACACCGAGGTCGAGGCGACCGGCAGCCTGGAGACGGCGTGGTGCTGGCGGGCGGTCGCCGAGTACGTGACCCCCGTCGCGGATCCGGTCCTGGCCGGGGTCGAAGGGTTCCCTCCCCGGGGCCGGCCGAGCCGCGCCAACGCCTGACGAGGCGGCCATCTCGGAGGGTGGCCTCCTTGTGTGGCGTTCACCGGCTGCTGCCCGGCCGCGCTGGACGCCTCCTGTCCGCAGGTCGCCCCCACGGCCGGGTGACTCATATGGGCGGCGCGGTGTTGTGCCGGTCATGGACGAGCTGCTGGAGGTACTCCTCGACCAGGCGACCGAGCCGTGCAGGGGACTGCTCACCGAGGACGAGGCGCGGGCGGTGATGGTGCTCCTCGGGGTGCTCACTGACGGGCCCCGAGGAGTGGGTGCGCGAAGCTGTGGGGGAGACGCGTTTTCGTCTCGGGTCCCGCCTCGCCTGACCCTGGTGGGGCGTCTACTTCGTGGTGTCGAAGGGGACGCTCTGGTAGGCGACGGTGGCGCCGGGGCAGTCCTCGGCGAGTCCCAGGAGGGCCTCGCGTTCGCGGTCGTCGGCCGTCAGGGCCCAGCGGAGTTTGGTCTGACCCACCTGTTACGGGGAGAGTAGTTGCGGCATCAGGGGCTCGGTGAGCCTTTCGTGTGCGCTGCCCGGCCGGGCGGTGTGATCGCCGCCCGTGTGTGCCGCACGCTTCCTGGCGGGGCGGTGGCGGACGCTCACGGCAGCCACTCGCGCACTGTCTCGCTGGCGCGTTTATCGGTAGAGCTGGTCGGCGGAGTTTGTCTTGTGCACGGTGTGGTTGGGGAGGGTGTAGGCGAAGTTGAGAACGGTGCGGCGCGCCCCGGGGCGGGTGAGGGGGGTCACGCGGTGGGCTGTGGTGTCGCTGCGCAGCAGGTAGGCGTCGCCGGCTTGGTGGTGGGCAGTGACGGCCGCGGGTGTTCCGAGGGCGGCCAGGTCTGGTGTGTGGGGGGTGAATTCGAGCAGGCCGCCGTCTTCCGGGTCGCTGGGTGCTTCGAGGAAGAGGACGAGGGCGTAGGGGTAGTCGTCGGTGTGGCCGCCGTGGGTGTCACCGTGCTGGTGGAGGATGTTGAGGACGTGGCGTTCCATCGGGTCCGGCACGGGGGCCACGTCCTGGCCCGTCAGACGGCCCAGCAGTGAGATCAGTTCCTCACCCTTGTACAGGCGGGGGATCATCTGTGACTTCTCGGCGATCATCTGGCCGCCGAGAGTGGTCATGCGGCGCGGTGAGTCGTCCATGCAGGCCATGGAGAAGTCCCGCCGCAACGCGATGTCTCCCAGCCGCGCCGCCTCCTGCCACAGGAGTGTCAGCCCTTCGGCGGTGAGAAAGTCCGCGAGTGGCACGTATCCGGACTCCGCGAGCCGCGCAGGCGCCTGGCCTGCGTCCTTCGGAACGTTGAACACGCGGTCCTCTTCCGTTGCCGGCCGACAAGCCGCTGCGATGCAACGACCTCGTCCCAGAAAAACACGCGGTCCCGCGTCCATGTCGACTTCGCTGCTCCAGACGGCCCCTTCCAGTCCGGCGGCGGAAGTGGGGGCCGGCGGGCGCCTTCGAATGACGGTGACCGGTGGCATCACCGGTAGCGACGTTGGAAGGTCGGGACGGCCTGGTGAGCGAAACTCACGTGCCTGCGCTGCTGCGCTGGGTGATGATTCACCGATGTCAACGCCACTGATGCGGACGATGCTGGTGCCTGCCATCTTGATCGAAGAGCATGCTGCGGGACCTGAACTGCGGCTCCATCACCGCTTCGGCTTCTTCGCAGAGGGCGGCTCGGATGTCAGTGAGCTGCGGTTCTCCGCAGGCGTGACCATCACTTCGGCCGGGTGCATCGTTGAAGCCATGGTGGATGTCGACCTTGAACGGGCTGTCGTTTCGGATTGACACGGTCACTTCGATCGGCCCCCTGGGCTCCGGACCCGCAGGGACGTCGAGGTGCAGGCAAAGCATCGCGGCCGGGCAGCCCTCGTTGACTTCCACCTGGCATCGGATGACGGGAGTGAGGGCGGAGTGCATTCGCTCTTCCCTAGGTGACACCGGAACGCGTCATGCACACTCCACCCGCGTACCCACGGGCGTCCAGTCGGACGGGCCCGCGGCCCCTACCGCGCGGACCTGGAAGCAGTGCCTTATTTGGGCGAGGTTCTTGAATGAGAAATGCGTGGTGTTCGGCCCGACGCCGAAGGTCTGATTTAGAGTCGTATTACGGATTTCGTAACCGGTTTCATTGTTCGCATTGTCCTGCCAATCTACCCATACGGTCTTCTCCTTGCAATTTGTCCTCGTTATCGCACATATGCCGCGAAGGGCGGGCGCCTGGACGATCACATTCGAAGGTTCGTTCGGTCGCCCGATGTCAACTGCCGACTTCTCATTAGTTATGTAATAAGCGGCTTCCGCATGGTCGGGCGACTGAAATTCGCGGCTGTGTGCGGAGAGGCGAATTGTCCATTGGGTGCCCGGGCGGACAACGGTGGGAGCAGGGCTGTGGCTGCGCTCCAGGTCGGAGTGGTTACAGTCGTCGAATTCGTACAGTTTGATGTTTGATCCGACGACAACCCCTTCGTCCTTCCTCAGGAACAGACTCACGGTTAGCAGGGCCACGGCTTCGTTGCCAGCGCACACCTCGATGCTGTATGTCTTATTCGGTGCGTCATGGGAGATGTTGATGGTTTCATTGAAACGCTTAATCCGATTTTCACCTCCTGTGGGCTCATAGTCGTACGCTTTCACGAATCCTTCAAGGTTCACGGCGTGCGTGTTGGCGGCCGCAGCGGGCTTCGTCATGCCCACTAACAGCGTGGGTGCCAACAGAATCGCAGCCGCTACAGCATGTCCAACCTTCATCTTCGACCTCACAGGAACAGGTGTGATCTCGACTGCTGGGCACCGCGCCGTCGGGGGAGCCACTGAAAAGATCTCCGCACCATGAGAGTCCCACCACGGCAATCCTGGCGCATCTTGGGAGGGCGGCCCGCCGTCCCATAGAAGCGTGAAAAGGACTGTCCCGTAAATGATCTCCTCGTCGCCCCGGGCATGGCGAACCATCGTGGGGCCTCCTTGCCTGTCCAGCGAGGGCGAGGTTGTGCATCCGGGCGATGCCGAGCATGGCGTGGTGGACGCCATCGCCTTGAGGCGGGCGCCAAAGCAGGGCAGGGCGCCGACCCTTGATCACGTCGTAAGCGCATCCGTCCCTGGGGCTTCGCTCGTCCACCCGTGGATCAAGGCTTGAGGCTGCTACGAGGCCTTGAACCCGTTTGGCGCAGTGGCTACTGATGGTCGAAAAGCTGGTTGTGGGTGGGATGGGGTGCTGCGGTCCGTGTGCCTTCCGGGCGCGTGGTGGAGGGGTTGCGTTCGAGGGTCAACCTGGTCTTGATCCCGTGCCCTGTGCAGCGGAGGGTCGCAGAAATGTCGGCATTGGGCAACGCCAGCCGTTTTCGTGTCTTTCGGGTGGTGGGGGTCCAAAGTGTGGCTCCTCGGCAGGACGCCGGGAACTGTTCGAAGTCCTCCCGGCTTGTACGAGGCCGCGCCGGACTGCCCGTTGAAGGAGCCTTATCTCATACCTGCTTCGGTGGACTCGCGCGCCGGAGAACACGGTGTCGCTGGACACGTGGAGCCTGCGGGTTCCGTACGTCGCCGCGACCATCGCGAGCCGGATGGGGCCCTCTGCCGTGGTCGCCCAGGCGGCCAGGCCGCTCGACGCGTTGAGGACGAGCCGCGGGCGCACTTCCTGCCGAACGCCTCGGTGCGCGCGCTGGGCGGGTTGGCGGCGGCCGAGTTGGAGCGCTGGGCGAGGTCGTGGCCGGGGCTGTCGGTGGAGTTGGACGACCGACGCCTGGGGTGAAGGCGCCCGGCGCGGACCGGCCGTCCCCCGGGGCGCTCGGGCACGGTGTCCGGCGGCCGCACGGCACCCTCCGGCGGCGCGGTCCAAAGGTCGGTCGGCGGTCCGTACACTGCCGTTCGACAGCGGTGCCGAGGGCGGGGGTAAGTCGGTGGAGTCTTTGCGGCCGGGTGACCCGCCGGAGATCGGCGGGTACCGCCTGCTGGCACGGCTCGGCGAGGGCGGTATGGGCGAGGTGTTCCTGGCCCGTACGGCGTCCGGCCGGCCACTGGCACTCAAGACCGTGCACCGGCACTTGAGCCTGGAGGCGGACTTCGCGGAGCGCTTCGCCCGCGAGATTCGCGCCAACGACCGCGTGCGCTGCCCCTGGACGGTCTCGGTGGTGGACTTCAGCCCGTCGCAGGAGTCGCCGCAGTGGCTGGCGACCGAGTACATCCCCGCGCCGTCACTGGGCGACTGGGTCCACCGTCACGGGCCGCTGGCGGAACCGGCCGTACGGTGCCTGGCCCGGGAGCTCTCGGCGGCGCTCGTCACCGTCCGGGCGGCGGGTGTGGTGCACCGCGACATCAAGCCGGCCAACGTCCTGCTCGGCCCCGAACGCCCCTTCCTCATCGACTTCGGCATCGCGCGCGCCGTGCGGGACCCGCGCCACACGCAGACCGGCACGGTCATCGGCACCCCTGGCTACCTCGCCCCCGAGCAGGCGACCGGGACCGTGGCCGGAGCGCCGGCGGACGTGTTCTCCCTCGCGGCGGTCCTCGTGTACGCGGCCACCGGGCGCAGCCCGTTCCTGGCGCACGGCGAGGAACTGAGCCTGCCCGCCCTGCTCTACCGCATCGTCCATGACGAGCCTCTCCTGGACGGGGTCCCGCCCGCGCTCCGTGCGCTGGTGGGGGAGTGCCTGGCCAAGGACCCCGACCGGCGGCCCACGGCCGAGGCCCTGCGGGAGCGGCTCGGCGCCGGTGCGGAGTCGGACTGGAGCGAGTCCCTGCCGCCGGCCCTGGTCGCGGACGCCGCCCGTCGCCGAAGCGACCTGCACGGCCTCCTGACCACACCCCGCCCGAGCCCCCCGGCCCCGGCGGCCGCCCCCACACCGCTCCCGCCCCTTCGCCCTGAGGACACGCCGCCGCCGCCCGGCATGCCGCATGCCGACACGCCGACTCCCGAGGCACCGGCGCTGGGCTCGCCGTCTCCCGGTACTGCGGCTCCCGGCGTTCCGGCGTGGGGCACGCCGGCTCCCGGCGCACCGGCTCCCGGTGTTCCGGCGTGGGGCACGCCAACTCCAAGCGCTTCGGGCACTTCAGGGGCTCGGGGCGCTGCGGGGGCTTCGGGGTGGGGTATGCCGACACCTGGCGCATCAGCTCCAGCCGCACCGGCTTCGAGCATGCCCGCTTTCGCCGCGCCGGTGCCTCCGCCGGTGCCCCACCAGCCCCCTGCCACGTCGCCGGTCGGCCCGTGGGCCGCTCCCGTTGCCGCTCCTGCCGGGAGCCGCTCCCGGTGGGCGTCCCGCAGGCAGCGGGCGATCGGCGCCGCCGCCGGCGCCGTAGTCGTAGCGGCGCTGATCACGCTAGCGATCCATCTCTCCGGAGCCTGGGGCGGGGGCGGGTCCGGGGCGGGTGACGGCCGAGGCAGTGGCGACGGCGCCAAGCCGGGCACCTCCACCGCCGCCACGGCGTCGTCCCTGCCGGCGGCATGGGTGGGCACCTGGTCCGGCACCGGGCCCGGAACACCCGACGCGGACGGCATCACCCGCGCCCGCACAGGCGAGTTCGACGTCACGGTCACCCTGCACGGCGGCGCGGTGGGCGAGTTGGTGGGCCGACAGGTCAGCGACGTGAAGGAGACCGCCTCCGGCCGGAACCTGGGCTGCACGGAAGCCCTCGAACTACGCCAGATCCGGGAGAACACCCTGGTCTTCGCAGCCGTCACCAGCCACCCCACCGACCGCTCGGGCTCCTTCGACTGCCCCCGCGGCAACCTTTACGTACTCACGCTGGCGGCTCCCGACCGCGTCACGCTGGAAGCGGAAGGAGCCCAGTCAGCAGGCGCCCCCACCGAACTAACCCGCCACCCCTGACCCCTCACTCTGTCCCCTCGCCCGCAGCCCGTGCCCTCGGGTCCCCTCCCGGGGGGGCGTCCACCGGCTCGGCAGGCGGCATCACGAGCTCGACCAGCCGGTAGCAGTCGGTCGCGGTTGCCTTCCAATCACCCATGAGGGCAGCGTATGCATCACCCCAAAGCGCTTTGGCAGAATTTTCCGATGCCCGTGATCACACCAACCGCACCGAGATCATCTCTCCGGCGACCGCCAGCTCCTGGACGCCCTTCGTGCCGCCCGTGGAGTGCGGTCGTGGATGAGACCCCTTGTTTCGAGTACGAGGAAGACGACCTGGACATCGCGCAACGCGCGTTCGTGGACGTTCTGGCCGAACGAGCGGGCTCCTGGCTGGTGGACCCGCTCGACACTGTCGTGCTGCCATCGGCGAACACCTCCAACGGCCAGCTGATCGTCTATCTGGACATCGGTGACCCGTAGCGCAACCAGGGAGTTCTGACGGTGGGCGCCCACTTCGACGGCTCCGTGGTCCGTGCGGGCGAACTCCACAACCAGGACTTCACCATCCGGCAGATCGCGTCTGAGTTCGCCTTCGAAGCCGCGGGGAGCCCTACGGAGCTGGCGAACAGGGCAGCAGACTGGTTCGAGTCAATCCTCGCGCGACCTCTGGTCCGCTGCGCATGGCATCACGCCGGAAGGATGTACGCGGTCCGCTACGAGTACGCGGATACGGGGCGGGGCCTCAGCGAGGGCTTCGAGACCCCTCTGGCACCCGACGCACTGCGGAAACGACTGGCCGCAGAGGGCGTGAGCCGAGGCCGAGGCCGGATCAACCGTGCCGGTCTGGGCCAACCAGACGTGGTCGCACATGTCCGGGGCGTCCGCCCCGATCAGTAGTCACGGGACAGCTCTCAGCCGGAGACTATCTCCCTGCGACGGTTCCTCCGGGGTGGCGCGTCCACCGGTCTCGCGAGTTGATCTGGATCGGTTGGTCCACGCGGAGGGGTCGCGGGTTGCACGTCGAGCGCAGCGTGAGAGGTAACCCGGGAGAAGCTTCGGTGCGGGGCTCGCATACTGGTGGGATGAGTTCGGACTCCGCCCACCGCCGGTTCCGGGACCCGCGCAGTACGAAGTACGACTTCCTCGCGTCGGTTCTCGTGTGCTGTCCCGGCTGCGGGAAGGTCGCGTATGTCGGTACAGCACCGGACCCGGCCGGGGTGCACGACTGTGGCCTCGCCGCGCCGGGGCGGCGTCTCGTGTGTCGGAGCTGCGGCATGGTGAAGGAGTGGAGCCGTGGTGGTGTGGCCTTCCACCGGGACCGGCACGCGCCGGCCACAGACCCCTACTTCGGCACGCGGCTCTGGCTGCAGACCGAGACCCGGCACGGGTGGGTATGGGCGTACAACCTGGAGCACCTGGACCTGATCAGGCGATTTGTGCAGGCATCGCTGCGCGAAGGGATCCCTTGGCACGACCACGGCCGAAAGATGACCGTGGTGGCCCGCCTGCCCGTATGGATGCAGCAGGCCAGGAACCGGGACGAGGTGCTGCGAGCCATCGCCCGCATCCACGCCTCACTGGATACGCCTCGCCGGTAGCCGGCCAACTGGGGCCGGCCACCCGCGAGGAATGGTTTCGGTGCCGCGGCTGGATGAGCGGTCGCCACCGGCTCAGATGATGTGGATCCGCTCCAGGGAACCTGCGGTGTCGCGAATCATCAGGTCGTGCCCCTTGGCTCGTTCGGCCTCGATGAACCCGAGCAGGAGAACCGCGCGGTTGATCACGTCGGACTTGCTCACGCCGCTCGCGGCCGTGAGTTCCGCGACCGTGGTGACCGCCGGAGGGCACAGGGTGACGGAGTACCGCTCGCTGTCGGGGTGGGAGGGGAGTTCGTCCATGGCAGTTCCTTTCGTCGTCATCGGTCGCCGTCAGCGTGCACCAGAAGTGTGCTCATTCGCATCACATTTGTATGAGAGGTGCACGCTGGAGGTGCCGAGAGTCTCGGTGCCTCGGTCGGGTGGAGGGGCGTGACGGGGTGTGGAGCGGGTGGGCGCGGGGCTCAGTGCGGGGGCGTCGGGGCGGCGTTCGGGGGGAAGGGCCATGCTTCGATGTCGCGGTAGTGGATGGGCCCGGGGCCGCGTCCGATGTTGCTGCCGACCAGGTGGAGGCGCGCGGCTTCCCACCGGCTGCCGGTGAACCCGGCCAGTCCGGCGGCGGCCTCCGCCGCGCAGGTCGGATCGTCACGGCGTGCGCGGGCCAGCGTCAGGTGCGGGCGGAAAGGACGGTCCTCGAAGGGGATTCCGCACTCCTTGACGACCGTCCGTACCTCGGCGGCCAGCCGGTGCAGCCCTTCGAGGTCCCCGTCGATACCGCTCCACAGCACCCGCTCGCCGAAGTGGCCGCCGCCGCGCAACGACAGCCCTACCGGCCGTCGCGCCGTCGCGAGGTCCGCGAGCGGCGGCCGCAGGAGCGGGACCGTCCCGACCGGGAGCTCCCCGAGGAACGCGAGGGTGATGTGCCAGTCCTCGATCCGGTTCCACCGCATGCGCGGGTACGCCTCGTAGGCGGGGCGCAGCGCCCGCTCCAGTTCGGCCTTCGCCTCGTCGGGCGGCGCGAGGGCGATGAATATGCGCACGGTCGCGACCGGAGCCTGTTCGCCCTCGATGGGTTCCGTACCGTGCCGGGGTGCTTCAGTCATCGTCTCTTCCGTACGCGCGCCGTTCCGGGCCGAGCGTACGGGGTGCCCCCGATGCCGGAGAGACCGGCCCGGCCACCGTCCGGCCCCCGCACGGGCGCGACTCGGGCGCCGAACATTGGCCGGAAGTAGTTGGCCTCGCCCCTCAGGATCCGGCGGGAGTCCTGTTCCGCCGAGGCCGCCGGGCCGCTGTGCGACGTCCTGGGCACGGCGGCCGGACCCCGTCCCAGGCACTGCCCCTCTCCCACCCCGGCCGGAGACGCCGACGGCCCCGGCACCCTGGCCCATGCGGGCGGGACACCGGGGCCGCGTGGCCGAGTGCGGGCGCGGGTCAGGCGGAAGCGGAGGCGGGGGCCGCGGCCGGCTCGCGGGTGCGGGCGGCGAACGCGGTCACCGCGCTCTCGGCCTCGGCGAACACCTCCTTGGCACGGGTCTCCCGCTCGTCCTCGGCGCAGCCCGAGAGCTCGGTCCCGTACAGGACCCGGACCTCGGCGTGGCTGAACCCGCAGAACTCGGAGATACCGCTGCGCAGTTGGACCACCAGGGCGTCGGTCAGGGCGGAGTTTCCGGCCTCGCCGTTCAGGGGGAGCCACAGGATCCCCTTGCCCGCCAGGCGCGGCTTGCTGCGGCCGTAGGCGAAGCCGTAGTTCCAGACCCGGTCGATCCAGCCCTTGAGGATGGCCGGCGGCGCGAACCACCAGACGGGGAAGACCACGATCACGTCGTCGGCGGCCTCCATGCGCTCCATGTGCGCGTGGACCTCCGGCGAGTACTCCTTCTCGCGGTTCTTCCAGTCGGGCTCGTCGACGGGCGTCATACGGGGGTCGAAGCCCTCCGCGTAGAGGTCGAGCAGGTCCACGGAACCGCCATCGGCCTCCAGGAGGCGACGGGTGCGGTCGGCTACCGCGGCGGAGAGGGAATCCGACCGGGGATGGGCCAGTACGAGCAGGGTCCGGGACACGGTTGACCTCCAACAAGGGCTAACAGAGCAGGCACACTGCAGGGTAAACGGCCCCGGCCGCACCACGGGCGCGGGACGACCACGGCGGTGGCCGGACCCCGACCTGTAGGGACCCCGATGTGTACGGACCCCGCCGCGTAGGAGACCCCGACCCGTACGGACCCTCCCGCCGGAGCCGCCCGGCGCCGCCCGGAGACGGCCGGAGCCGCCCGGAGCCGCCCGGCGCCGCCCGGAGACGGCCGGAGCCGCCCGGAGCCGCCCGGAGCCGCCCGGAGCCGCCCGGCGGCCGGCCCCGACACGCGGCCGCTCGGCAAGGCGGTCTGTCGTCGGCGCCTTCCGCGCGCCACACTGGTGGCCCCGGCGCCGGACGGCGGCGGTGTCCACGGAGGCGGTGGGGTGTTGACGAGCGAGCCCGGGCAGCAGCCCGCTCCGGCCGTACGGCCCGAGGTGTGGGAGACGTACGGACCGGCCGACCTCAGTGCCGTTCCCGTGTTCGCGGGCGGGTTCATCAACTTCGGCTACTGGCGGTCCATCGACCTGGAACGGCCCCTCGCGGAGAGCGACCGGGTCCGCAGCGAGCAGGACCTCTACCGGCACGTCCTCGACGCCGCTGCCCCCGAGGGCGCACGCGCCGTCGAAATCGGGTGCGGACTCGGCCTGGGATGCGCCCTCGCCCTCGACGAGTACCGGCCCGCGGCGATCACCGGCGTGGACATCCACCCCCACCAACTGCGACGGGCCCGCGAAGCCAACGCCCCGCTTTTGCGGGCCCGGCCTCAGCGGCTGCGCTTCGCCCTGGGGGCGGCGGAGAAGCTGCCGCTCGACGACGCAGAGTTCGACTGCCTGTACAGCGTCGAGGCGGCGCAGCACTTCCCCGACCTGCCCGCCTTCGCCCGGGAGGCGGCGCGCGTCCTGCGGCCCGGCGGGCGGGTGGCCGTCGCCAGCTTCTTCACCGTGGACGACGCCCCCGCGCACGCCGACCGGCTCGCCGGGCTGCTCGACTCCTTCGCCAGCGGCCTGGACATCGCCCGCCCCGTCTCCCGGCTCGCCGACGCACTGACCGACGCCGGTCTCGTCGACGTCCGGGTCCGCTCCATCGGCCCGCAGGTCTGGCCCGGTTGGGACCGGTGGCTCGCCCGCCTCTGGGAGCCGGGCACCTGGCCCCGCAACTTCCTGGCGGCCTGGGAGCAGGACATCCTGGACTACTACCTCGTCACCGCCACCCGGCCCTGACACCCGGCGCCGCTGAGGCACCCCGTACGGACCCTGCCCGGCCTGCGCCCGCGCCCTGCCCCCGGCGCGCCCCGCCCCCCGGCGCGGCCCGATCCCGACCACCCGTGGCCGACCGTGTGATGTCTGCCCATGGTTTGCCCAAGGCTCGATCAAGGGCGGGTGCCGGACCGCCCCTCGGGCCCGGGGTGGGCCTACCTTCTCCAGGCATGACCGTCGATGCTGAACGCCAGGGGAATCCGGGGCGGCGCCGGTTCGTGCGGGCCGGGCTGACGGGAGCGGTCGCCGTGACGGCGGGGCTGGTCTCCGCTACCCCCGTCCTCCCGCCCGACGCCTCGGTCGGGCTCAACGGCCCGCGGCCGCACACGCCCGCGTCCGCCCTGCGCGCCCTCGCCACGGGGAACCGGCGCTGGCGCACCCTCCACGAGCGGCATCCCGACGAGACGAGGGCGGTGCGGCAGACGCTGGTGGCCGGACAGCACCCCTTCGCCGTGATCCTGGGCTGCGTCGATTCGCGCGTGCCGCCGGAGCTGGTCTTCGACCAGGGCCTCGGCGATCTGCTGACCGTGCGTTCGGCGGGCGAGGTCCTGGACGAGGCGGTCCTCGCCAGCATCGTCTACGGGGTGGAGGAGTTGCGCATTCCGCTGGTCGTGATCCTGGGGCACCAGTCCTGCGGAGCCGTGGCCGCCGCCGTCCACGCCGACGAGACCGGAGGCCGGCTGGCGGGCCACATGCAGTACCTAGCCGATCAGATCCGCCCGGCGATCGACCACAGCCTGACGGGCGCCGCGCGCGTGGACGCGGCGATCTCCGCGAACGTGGGCCTGGTACGGACCCGGCTCGCCGCGGAGCCCGTCCTGACCGCCCGCATCGAGGCCCGGGAACTGGCCGTCGTCGCGGCCCGGTACGAACTGACCAGCCAGCGCGTGCACCAGATCGCCGCCGCCCCACCCGCCACGGCGAGGAGCTGAGCGGATACCGCCCGCCGGCGTACGGCGGGGGGCCTACGGCGGTTGCCGCCCGCGGCCGGTACGCGTTCCCGCTCAGGCGGGTCAACACGCCGACCCGACGGACCTCCGCGCCGCCGGCCGGCCCCGCGACCGTACCGCCGGCGGACGCAACCCCCGGGGCCCGGCCCGCGACAGCGCATAGGGTGAGCCCGTGACGGCGAACGCGAATGCGGGAACGAAGGACAGCCGGGTGCTGTACGGCTGCATGGGGCTGGGCGGCAGCTGGGAGCCCGGCACGTACGAACCGGGAGACATCGACGCCGCCGAGAGCGCGGTCGAAGCGGCACTGGACAGCGGGATCACCGCCTTCGACCACGCCGACATCTACCGGCACGGCAAGGCCGAGGCGGTGTTCGGCGAGGTACTGGCCCGCACCCCCGGGCTCCGGGAGCGCATCACGCTCCAGACCAAGTGCGGCATCCGCCTCGCCGACGAGGACGGACCGGGCAGGTACGACCTGCGCGCCGCGAGCATCACGCGGCGGGTGGAGGAGAGCCTGACCCGGCTGCGCACCGACGTGATCGATGTCCTGCTGCTGCACCGCCCCGACCCGCTCGCCGACCCGGAGGAGATCGCGTCGGCGCTGACGGCGCTGCACGGGCAGGGCCTCGTACGGAGCTTCGGCGTCTCCAACATGGGCGCCGCCCAGATGGCCTCCCTCCAGGCCGTGCTCGACGTACCGCTCGCCGCGAACCAGCTGGAGATGAGCCTGCACAGCCGGGACTGGGTCGAGGCCGGCGTGGTGGTCAACACCGCGGACGCCGGCCGCAACGGCTTCCCCCTGGGCACCCTGGAGTACTGCCGCGACCAGGGGATCGGCCTCCAGGCCTGGGGTTCGCTGGCGCAGGGGCGTTTCACCGGGCAGCAGCAGACGCCCGCCGAGCAGGCCACGGCCGACCTGCTGGCCGACCTCGCCCACCGCAAGGGCACGACGCCCGAAACGGTCCTGCTGTGGTGGCTGATGCGGCACCCCGCCGCCATCGCGCCGGTCATCGGCACCGCGCGCCCCGACCGCATCCGCGCCTGCCGGGACGCGGCCATGCGGGAGCCGGACCTCACGCACGAGGAGTGGTACGAGCTGTGGATCACCGCCAGGGGCGTACCGCTGCCCTGACCCGGCTGCCCCGACCCCGCTGCCCTGCCCCTGATGCCCCGGGAGCCGCCCCGGGGCCGCCCCGCCGCCCCCGCATGCCCCGCGCGCGCCCGCAACCCGGCGGCGTCACGATGGAGGGAGGGGGCCGCGTTCGGCGCAGCGCCGTGGAGGACGCCATGAGCACGCACAAGGCGGGACCCGACACCACCGTCCTCGCCGATTGCCTGGAGGTGCCGGGGGTCGGCTTCCTCCCGATCAACACCTTCGTCGTCCACGCGGAGCAGCCGGTCGTCGTCGACACCGGCTGCGGGCTGCCGGACCGGGACTTCCTCAACGCCCTCGGCTCCGTCATCGACCCCGCCGACGTCCGGTGGATCTGGCTGACGCACCCGGACCGGGACCACACCGGAGGCCTCTTCGCGCTGCTCGAAGCCGCGCCCCGGGCCCGTCTGGTGACCACGTTCCTGGGTGCCGGGATCATGTCCACCGAGCGCCCCCTGCCCATGGACCGGGTGCACCTCCTCAACCCCGGCCAGAGCCTGGACGCGGGCGACCGCACGCTGCACGCGTTCCGGCCGCCGCTGTTCGACAACCCGGCCACCGTCGGCTTCTACGACGACCGCTCCCGCACCTGCTTCAGCTCCGACTGCTTCGGCGGCCCCATGCCCACCGCGGAGGTCGCCACCGGGGCCGATGTGGCCGGGGTGGGCGCCGAGGACCTGCGGGCGGCCCAGCTGTTCTGGGCGAGCGTGGACAGTCCCTGGGTGCAACTCGTCGACAAGGAACGCTTCCTGGCCACCGTCGAACCGCTGCGGTCCATGGATCCCCTGACCATCCTCTCCACCCACCTCCCCCCGGCCCAGGGCCTGACCGCGCGGTTCCTCGACACCCTCGGGGGCGCCCCGGGCATCGACCCCTTCGTCGGGCCGGACCAGCAGGCGCTGGAGCGGATGCTCGCCGGGTTCGAGCCCGGCGCCGGTCCCGGCTGAGGAGCCGTACCCGCGGCACTCAGTGGCCGCCGCCCGGCGCCCTGAAATCGCGCGGCACCATCCACAGGACGAGCACGGTCACGACCGCCACGATGCCCGCGGACACGTACGAGGTCGTAGTGAGCGCGCTGTCGAAGGCGTGCCGGGCGGCGTCGAGGAGCCGTGCCCCGGCGGGACCGGGCAGTGCCTCGGCCACCTCCTTCGCGCCGCCGATCGACTCGTGGGCCAACGCCGGCGCCGTACGCGGCATCGCGGCGGCGTAGAGGGCGCCGTGGATCGAGCCCAGCAGCGCGACCCCGAGACCCACGCCCAGTTCGTACGAGGTCTCCGAGACGGCCCCGGCCTGCCCGGCCCGCGCCGCCGGGACCGCGGACACCAGCACGGCGGCGGCGGAGGTGACGGCCAGCCCGTCCCCCAGGCCGAGGGCGGCCAGGAAGGCGGCCACGTAGCCGTACGAGGTCGGTTCCGGCGCCAGTGCCAGCAGGAGGAAGCCCGCCAGCAGTCCGGCCAGGCCGATTCCCATCACCGCGCGTACCCCGAGGCCGTGCAGCAGGCGCGGGGCGAGCAGGGAGCCGACCAGCATGGCCGCCGCCACCGGAAGCGTGCGCAGCCCCGCCTCGAAGGGGGAGTAGCCGTGCACGTACTGGAACCACAGGGAGACCAGGAAGAGGGCCGCGCCCGCCGCGAGCATCGCCATGAGGGTGACCAGGGCCGCAGCGGTGAAGGGCCGGCTGCGGAAGAGCCGTACGTCGAGCAGCGGGTCCGGCAGCCTCAGCTGGCGGAGCGTGAACGTGACCAGTGCCAGCAGCCCGAAGGCCAGGACGGCCAGGTCGGAGAGTGCCGGAGCGCCCCTGGCGACGTGCTTGACGCCCCAGGCGAGGGCGACGACGCCGACGACGGACAGGGCGGCACTGGGCCAGTCCAGGGCATGGGCGCCCGCCGCCTTGTACTCGGGCAGGAGCCGCAGGCCCGCGACCACGGTCACGACGACGACGGGGACGTTGACCCAGAAGGCCGCCGACCAGCCGTACTGCTCGACGAGCAGTCCGCCCACGAGCGGGCCGATCGCGGCGCCGGCGCCCGCCACGGCGGCCCAGATGCCGATGGCGCGGGTCCGCTCCCGCGGGTCGGTGAAGATGTTGCGGATCAGCGAGAGCGTCGACGGCATGACCATGGCGCCTCCGACGCCGAGCAGGACCCGGCCGGCGATGAGCGTGGCGGGGCCCGTGGCGGTCGCCGCGACCACGGAGGCCGCACCGAACAGCACGAAGCCGGCCAGGAAGAGGCGCTTGCGCCCGTACCGGTCGCCGATCGCGCCCGTCGTGACGAGCAGACCGCCGAGGACCAGGCCGTAGATGTCGATGATCCACAGCTGCTGCAGGGCGGTGGGGCGCATGTCGTCGATGAGGGACGGCAGGGCCACGTTCAGGATGGTGGCGTCCATGGCCACCACGAGGAGGCTGGCGCACAGCACGGCGAGCATCGCCCACCGTCCGGATCCCGACGGCGGGCGGCGTTCCGCGGCGGGGCCGGCGGGGTTCACGGCTCGGGCCACGGGATGTCCCAACCCTTCGGTGGGGCCCGAGAAGGGGGCCGCGAGGTAGACGCACGCCGACTTGGTGCGAGTTTGTCCAGGTATAGGAGTCGGCGGGGCGGCGCGCAAGCCGAACGGCGGCACGCGGGGATCCGATGCGCGGGCGGCGTTGCCCGCGGGGCCGGCGGGGGTGGTTGACTGAGGGTCATGCCGCTCGATGCCTACGGGGTGCTCTCCGGAACCCTGCACCGCCACTTCCGCGACCAGCCCGACGACCAGGGCCAGTGGTTCCACGTGAACCTCGAAGTCGACGCGCCCGCCGGGCGCTACCGGTGCGCCGTCGACGTGGACAGCAAGCAGTCCGCCACCGGGGTCCAGTGGAAGGTGTTCACCCTGGCCCCCTCGGTGCTGGAACCGGTGCCCGCCCTGGGCCCCGGCTACCACGACCTGTCCATGGCCGCGGGCTCCGGCGCCATCGACTACCTGCGGCACCCGGCGCTCGCGGACCGGCCGGGCTGCCTCTTCGTCCGCCGGCCTCCCGCCTGGATGCGGGCCCTGCGGGACCGGCTGCGCCCGCCCCGGCCCTGGGTCGCGGGATCCCACCTCGACGCGGCGCGGGCCCTGGAAGCCGTCCTGGTCCCGGGGCGGCCCGTCCTGATCTTCGGCGAGCCGTTCGACCGGGGACTCGGCATGCACAACGTCCACCAGAACCAGGGCGACCCGTACGGCAGCCGCTGGTGGGACGAGAACGGGACCTGGCAGGACGGCGCCACCCTCACCCGGCGCCCCGACGGCTGGTACGACGTCTTCCTGGCCAAGTTCTCCAGTCAGGCCGACCGGACGGACGACGCCGGCCACCCCGCGTGACGGGGAGCCCCGCCTGACCGGGAGCCTCGCGATCGGGAGCCCTCAGAGTGCCTCGGCGGCGGCGCCCGACTCCCGCCCGGCGTCGCGACGGGACTCCTCCTGCTCGGCCTTGCGGCGCAGCGCGTCCTCGTCGGTGGTCGCGTCGTAGGAGATCAGCTTCGGCAGCACGGCCGCCAGGATCGCCACCGAGGCCACACAGGCCAGGCCGCCGCTCCAGAACGCGGCCCGGGTGCCGGTCCAGCCGGCCATCGTGCCCGCCCTGACCTGCCCGAGCTGCGGGCCGACGCTGTACGAGAGCACCTCGATGCCCGCGAGCCGTCCGCGCAGCCCCTCGGGGATGGTCTGGTTCCAGATCGTGGCCCGGCCCAAGCCGCTGAGCATGTCGGCGGCGCCGGCCACCGCGAGGCACACCAGGACCAGCCAGAGGCTGCCGGACCAGCCCGCCGCCGCGATGGCCAGGCCCCACACCGCGGCCCCGGCCACCACCAGCAGCCCGTGCCTGCGGACCCGGGAGACCCAGCCGCTGGTCATCCCCAGCACCAGCGAGCCCACCGAGCCCGCCGCGTACATCAGGCCGAGCGCCCACACCGCGTCGAGCTCGTCCGCGAGAAACGGGAAGATCGCGTTGGGGAACGCGAAGAACATGGCCGCCATGTCGACGGCGTACGTTCCCATCAGCACCGGCCGGCTCCACGCGTACCGGGCGCCTTCCGCTATCCCGCGCAGCGACGGCCGTTCGGCACCCCGTACGGCCGGAGCCGGGGCGAGGCGCGTACACAGCAGCACGGACAGCAGGAAGCCCGCCACGGTGATCCCGTACGCGGGGGCGTGACCCGCGTACGCGACGACCAGGCCGGCCAGGGCCGGACCGCCGATCGCGCCGATCTGGTAGCGCAGACCGTTGAGTGCGGCGGCGGCCGTGAGCTGCTCGTGCGGCACGATCCGCGCCATCAGCGAGTCGAGCGCGGGCCGCTGCAGCCCGGTCAGCCCCGAGACGCCCGCCGCCACCACGTACAGCGGCCACAGCAGCGGCTCGGGCAGCAGCGCGTTCACCAGCAGCACCAGGGCGAGCACCCCGAGCCCTGCCTCCGTCAGCAGGATCAGCCGCCGCCGGTCGACGGCATCGGCGAGGGCGCCCCCGTACAGGCCGCAGACCACCAGCGGGACCAACTCGACCGCGCCCATCGCGCCGACCGCCAACGGGGAATCCGTGAGGTGCTTGATCTGGAGCGGCAGCGCGATCATGGCCATGAACGAGCCGAAGAACGTGACCGTCCCCTGGACGAACAGCAGGCGGAAGTCCCGGCTGGAGCGGAACGGGGCGAGATCGGGCAGTACACGGGCCCGGCGGGACGTCTTCACAACGGACCATCGTGCGGGAACGCGCGCGCTGCGGGCAACGCGATATCGCGGGGGACGGGGACGGGGACGGGGAGGGGGACACGGGGACGGGGGTGGGGGCCGGGGTGGGACGGGGCCGGACGTGGCACCGCACGGCGGCGTACGGGCCCGGACGGCCGAATCCGGGGCGCCGTGCGTGGCAGCGGGGCCCGGCCGTGGCATCCATGGGGCATGCCACCGGTGTCGCCGTTCCTGCGTACGGCCGCGTCCTACGCCTGGCGCCTGCTGGTCGTCGGCGCGGCCGTCTACGCCGTCTTCGCCCTGCTGGGCAGGTTCCACGAGATCGCCGTGGCGCTCTTCCTCGGCCTGGTCGTCACGGCGCTGCTGTCGCCGCCGACCAGACGCCTGGCCCGCTTCGTGCCGCGGTCCCTCGCCGTCGCCGCCTCCCTCGTCGGCAGCGCGCTGCTGCTGCTCGGCGTGCTGACACTGGTGGGCGCGGCGGTGGCCGGGGAGAGCACCACCCTGGTGCGGGAGTTCCGCACCGGCCTCGCCAGCATCGAGACCTGGCTGGAGGGCCCGCCCCTGCGGCTGAACCCGCACGCCCTCACCGACGTCCAGTCCCGGATCGGCGCCTTCCTGTCGAGCCACCGGTCCACCGTGCTCAGCGAGGCGCTCAGCGGAGCCGGTCATGTGGTGCAGGTGCTCACCGTGCTCGCCCTGGCGGTGTTCTCCTCCGTGCTGTTCCTGCACGGGGGCGGCCGGCAGTGGTCCTGGTTCTGCGCGCAGCTGCCCGACGCGCGGCGCGACCGGGTGGCCGTCGCCGGCCGCGCGGCCTGGCGCACGTTCACCGGCTACACCCACGGCATCGTCGTGGTCGCGGCGGTGAACGCGGTCCTGGTCGGCCTCGCGCTGTACTTCCTCGGCGTCCCGCTCGCCCTGCCGCTCGCGCTGCTGGAGTTCTTCGCGGCGTTCGTCCCCCTCGTCGGATCCCCGGTCGCGCTGGCGGTCGCGGCGGTCGTCGCGCTGGCAGCGAAGGGGCCGCTCGTGGCGGCTGTGGTGGTCGGGCTGATCGTGGTCATCGGGCAGATCGAGGGCCACCTGCTGCATCCGCTGGTGATGAGCCGGGCGGTACGGCTGCACCCCCTGGTGGTGGCGATCTCGGTGGTCGCGGGAGCCATCGCCGCGGGAGTGGTCGGCGCGGTGGTGGCCGTCCCCCTCGTCTCGGTGGTCTGGTCCGTGCACACGGCGCTCCGCGACGCCCGGACCGGCGCCGGGCCGCGGGACGGCCCGGACGGCGCGGACGGCGCGGACGGCTCGAAGGGCGCGGACGGCGCGAGGGCTTTCGGACCGCGGGAGGGCGGGGACGGCGGCGCGGGATCCTCCGGTACGCGGGGCCGACCCCCGGTGTGACGACCCTCGCGCCGCCGTCGCCGGGCCCCGACCGTAGGGTGGGCGCGGGCTGCGCCGGGCGGGGGTTCCACGCGGTGCGGCACGGGGGGTGCTTGGGGGATCGAGGGGTGAAGTCGGCCTGCTCCCCGGCACGTTGATGGTGCCGGTCCATCCGGTAGATTTCCACGAACTGATTCCGATCGGACGAGGCTGACGTGTTAGAGCTCAGGGGGAGCGGGGCCGAGCCGCTGGAGGCGGAGGACCCGCGGCGGATCGGGGACATACCGCTGGCCGGCCGGCTGGGGGCAGGCGGCATGGGGCGGGTGTACCTCGGGGTTTACGAGGGCCGGTACGTCGCCGTGAAGCAGCTGCTGGCCTCCGTCGTCGGTGAGGACAAGGACTTCGTACGCCGCTTCGGGCACGAGCTGGACAACCTCGCCCGCCTGCCCGAGACGGCCACGGCGCCCCTTCTGGCCAGCGACCGCACGGCCAGACCGCCGTGGTTCGCCACCGCGTACATTCCCGGCCTCACCCTGCGGGAGGCCGTGGATCTGAACGGCAGTCCGCTGCCCGCCGACGCCCTGTGGCTGCTGCTGAGGGAGGCGGCGGCCGGCCTGGCACCGGTCCACGCGCTGGGGATGGTGCACCGGGACCTCAAGCCGTCCAACGTCATGCTCACCCTCGGCGGGCTCACCCTCATCGACTTCGGCGTGGCGAGGGCCGCCGAGCAGAGCCAACTGACGCGGACCGGCATGGTCGTCGGCACTCCCGCGTACATGGCGCCCGAACAGGCTTCGGGGACCCGGGCGTTGAGCGGGGCGACCGACGTGTTCGCGCTCGGCTCCGTCCTGGCGTACGCGGCGTCCGGCCGGCCGCCCTTCGGTGACGAGTCGGGGCACGGGGTGCTGTACCGCATCGTCCACGAAGAGCCCGACCTGGAGCCGTTGCGTGCCCTGGCCCCGGACCTCGCGGAGGTCGTGGCGGCCTGTCTCGACAAGGATCCCGAGGGCCGCCCCACCGCCGCCGAACTGCTCGAACGCGCCGCCGAGCACGCCCCGGCCACCGCCTCCGCGTGGCCGGAGGCCGTCGCCGCGCGCCTGGCGGAACGGGCCGCGTTCGCCGCGGACGTGCGGCAGGTCGACATACCGACGCTCCCGCTCGCCGGAGCGCGGCCGGACCCGGTGACCGGGTCGGACCCCGCACCGAAGCCGGCGTCGCAGACGGAGCCCGGGCCGGGGGCCGAGCCGGAGCCCGGACCGGGGGCGGACCGCGGGGCGGACCCGGGCCCGGACACCGGCCCGGAGCCCGGGTCCGGCGCCACCGCCCTGCCGCCGGCCCGGCCCGAGCGGCCCGAACGCCGCCGCCGTACCCGCGTGTTCTTCGCGGTCGTCCCCGTCGTCGTGGTCGCCGGGGGTACGACGCTCGCCCTGCAGTACCTGCCGCACACCACCGCACTGGAAGCCGGGTCCGGCGCCACCCCCCGCGCCTCGGCCTCGGCGCCGGCCGACCCGTCCGCCCCGACAACGGGCGGCAGTCCCTCCGGTACGCCGTCACCGGGAGCCTCTCCGAGCCCGGGCGACGCGGCCGGCGCCCAGGACGCCGGACAGGCCGCCGCGGGCGGGACCCAGAACCCCGCCGCCGGAGGCACCGGAACCGGAGCAGGCCCCGGGCCCGCCCCGAATCCCGTCGGGGGCACGCAGACCAACCCGGGGGGCTCCGGCAGCCCCGGCGGCGCGGGGAACGCCGGCGGTACCGGCACCACCCGCCCGCCCGGCACAGGGACGTCCACAGCACCCTCGGCGCCCGCGCCCCCGGCGTCCGGCACGTACCGCTACCGCAACGGCAACAACAGCAAGTGCGTCACCCAGGTCTACGGGTCCTCGGACTTCGGCAGCTGTTCGGACGCCTCCGCGCGGTGGACCGTCCGGAGCGCGTCGAACGGCGGCTTCCGGCTCGTCAACGAGCAGTCCGGCGGATGCCTGTACTCCAACGGCCTCAACCAGGCCGTCTTCGTGGGCGACTGCGCCCAGGACATCGGCCGGCTGTGGCGTACCGGCTCCGGCGGCACCCTGCGTGCCGACCTGGGCGGCGGCTGCCTCGACCTGGGCATGGCCAGCGGCCTGGTGACCAGCACCTGCTCGGGGGACGCGTCGCAGCGCTGGACGCGCCAGTCCTGAACCGTCCGCGGGCGGACGGCGCGGCCGGGCCCGGTGGCGGAAGCCGAGGGCCCGGCACGAGCCGAAGGGGGACGGCCTATACCTCGGCCTCCGCCGGCACCTGCGCCCGCGCCCGTACGGCGGCACTCTCCCAGGGCGGCGGCGTCCTCGACTCGGTCCAGGCGGCCAGGGCTTCCCCGTCGACGCAGACGATGCCGCAGGCGGCCGCGTACTCCTCGGCCGGGGCGGTGAAGGAGCTGGTGGTCACCACGACCGCGACGTCGGCGTCGTGGACGGCGAAACAGGTGCCGCCGAAGCGCTGCAGGTCCTGCGAGCCCACCCGGTTGCCCTCGCCGTAGTGCTTGCACTGGACGACGACCCGCAGACCGTCGGCGGTCGTGGCGATCACGTCGGCCCCCAGATCCCCGGCCCCGCCCACGACTTCCACCTGGGGGCAGCCGTCCCGGGCGCACAGCGCGGCGACCGCGTGCTCGAAGCCGTCGGCGTCCACCGCCGCGTGGTCCAGGGCCTGGGGCCCCACATCGGGCAGGTCTGCGGGGTCCGGCGCAACGGCGGGCGGGAGGTGCGGCGCGGGACCCGGCACGGGGCCCGGCGCGTACGCGGGGGAGTGGCGCCGGCGGGGCGCCACACTCCACCGGGCCAGCAGCACCCCGGCCACCAGGACGACCAGCGTGACGATCGGTGCCACCGGAACACCGCCCTGCGCCCCCGCGGCCGTTCGGACGAAGACGGCCAGACCGCCCACGCATATCCCCACAAGTCCGACCGCGAGTACGACGTCGCGCCCCACGGACGCCGCGCCGTCGCCCGCACCCATCCGGCGCCCACCCGGTGTCGCCATACGGGACCCCTCCCCTCACTCGTCCACGGGCCGCGGCCCCGGCCGCGGCCGGGGAAGGGCCGGCGCTGAGCCGCCCCTTCCCCTCACCCGACGGGGTCCATCACCCACTGGAGGGACGGACCCGGTCCTCTCCTCGTCTGGTCGCAAATCCCGGATCCAAACGGAAGACCGCCGCAACCGGCCGCCCAACTGCCCAGGTCAGCGGCCGCGGTGGCGGGCGGCGCATCATCCGGCCCGCCCGGGCAACAAGACCGCAATGAAGCGAAGAAGCGGTCCGGCCGCGCGCAGGACCCGGCCCCTGCTGCTCCTGCCGGTCCAAGTGGCCCTCGTGGCGGGCCTGGGGCTGCTCATCACCGGACCGGCCGCCGGCCACTGGCCGTTGACGGAGGAGGACCGGGCCAACCAGCACCTCGCGCAGGAGCGCGTCGCCCCCCTCACGACCGTGACGGAATGGTTCTCCGTGCTGGCCAGCACGGAGGGGATCATCAGCGTGACCCTGCTCTGCGTCGTCGCGCTGCTCGTGGCGCCGCGGGTAGCCGGGCGGGCCGAAGCGCTCTTCCTGAGCGCCTCGGTGGCCGCTCAGTCGGCCGTGTTCCTGCTGGTGACGGTGCTCGTGCAGCGGCCCCGCCCCGACGTACCGCGCCTGGACGGCGCGCCGCCGACGTCCAGTTTCCCCTCCGGGCACGTCGGAGCGTCCGTCGCGCTGTACGGCGGCCTGGCCGTCATCGTGCTGCTGAGGACACGCGGGCGGGGACCATGGCGGTACGCCCTGGCGGCGGTGCCCCTGCTCGTCCCGCTGGCCGTGGGCATGTCGCGGATGTACCGCGGCATGCACCACCCCACCGACGTGGCGGGCGGCCTGCTCAACGGCGCCGCCACCCTGCTGATCATGGGCTTCGTCGTGCTGTCCGGGCGGGAGGCCCACCCTGCCCGCGAGGCCGGGACCGGGCGGGCCCCGCGCGAAGGGGCCGCCCCCGCGCCCACCTCCCCGCACCCCGTTGCGAAAACCTCCCCGCACCCCGACCCGACCACCTCCCCGTACCCCCTCGCGCCCGCGACCGCCGACGGACTCGGCCGGACGGTCGCCGTGGTCCGCCACCCGCTCGCCTGCCCCGATGGACTCGCCGACCGGATCCGCGCCGTACTGGCGGCCCACGGGCACGCAGACGCGGACCAGCGGTGGCTGCTCACCACGGCCGAGCAGCCCTGCGGCCCGCTGGCCGAGGAGATCGAGGCACGCCGCCCGGCCCTCGTGGTGGTCTGCGGAGGCGACGGCACCCTGCGGGCCGTGGCGGACGTCCTCGCCGGTACCGGTATCCCCGTGGCGGTCGCACCGTGCGGCACCGGCAACCTTCTCGCACGCAACCTGGGCCTCCCGCTCGATCCGGCCGACGCGCTGGCCGCGGCGCTGGCGGGGGACTGCTTCGCGCTCGACACGGGCCGGGTGGCGGGCGACGGCATCACGCCCACGCGGTTCACCGTCATGGCGGGCATCGGATTCGACGCCGCGATGGTCCGGGATGCCTCACCCCGGCTCAAGTCCCGCCTCGGCTGGCCCGCGTACGTCCTGTCGGCCCTCCGGCACCTCAACGACCCGGGCATGCGGCTGTCCATCCGGGTCGACGGAGGGCGCCGGTACCGGCGCCGCGCACGCATGGTCGTCATCGGCAATGTCGGCGCCCTCCAGGGCGGCCTGCCCCTCCTGCCGCGGGCCCGGCCGGACAGCGGCCGCCTGGAAGTAGTGCTGTTCGACCCCCGCGGCCCCTTCGGCTGGCTCACGACGGCCGGCCACCTGATCTCCCGGATCCCGCGCGGCGCCACCCCGCCGCCGCCGGACGCACCGG
The DNA here is from genome assembly GCF_042716255.1 of Streptomyces sp. NPDC058662. Lineage (NCBI taxonomy): Bacteria > Bacillati > Actinomycetota > Actinomycetes > Kitasatosporales > Streptomycetaceae > Streptomyces > Streptomyces sp. NPDC058662. Next base: position 64,492 of record NZ_JBHXRU010000003.1, read on the forward strand.
CCGCCCGCCCCGGACCGGCCACCGCGTCCCGGACGCCGGACGGACGGCGCGCGGCGGGCGGCGCGCTGGAGTACTTCAGCGCCACCCGGGTCGACATCCGCTGCGCCTCCCCCCAGCCCCGCGAGGTCGACGGCGACGTCCTGGCCGACGGCGTGCGGTTGACGGCCGAGGTGGAGCCCAGGGCCCTGCGCATGTACCTGCCGCGGGTCCCCGGCGCTCCCGCCGCTACCGGCACGGACGCGCGACGGGCGCCACGCCCGGCCGACCGGCCCCACGTACCGCCGCAACCGGCCGCGCCGCGCACCGCGGAATCCGAACGAGGAGAGTGAGACAACGGTGGGCACCGCACGACGGGTACCGCAGAGACATGACGTGCTGGGCGACGAGCTGTCCGGCGACGAGGCGTGGAGCGCGCTGCGCCGCTACGGAAGCTGGAGCCTGGCCCGCGACTCCTTCATACGCTTCCGGTACGCCGACGGGTTCAGCCACGCCCGCGCGCTGGCCCTGCAGACGGTGCTGTCCATCGTCCCGCTGGCGATCGCGGCCGTCGGCCTGTCGGGGGTCCTGCACGCCGAGGACGTCGGGCGCATCGCCGAGCTCACCCTCCGCCGCCTCACCAGCGGCCCCGGCCAGGCCGTCGTGGACGAGGCGCTGCGCGAGAGCCGCCGGCACGCGGGCAACGGAGGCCAGGCCGCGCTGTGGCTCGGCCTGCTGTTCTCCCTCGTCAATGTGACGACGGCGCTGTGCCAGGTCGAGCGGGGGGCCAACCGCATCTACGGCAACGAACGCGACCGGCCGTTCCTGCGCAAGTACACGCGCGGCATGCTCATGGTGGTCCTGGCCGGCTTCCCGCTCGGCCTCAGCTTCACCGTGACCGTGCTGGGATCCCATTTGAGCCACGCGCTGGCGGAGGTCTACCAGCTGGCTCCCGCCACCGTCCGGGCCTGGGAGATCCTGCGCTGGCCCCTCGGGTTCCTGCTCGCCGTACTCGCCACGAGCGCCATCTTCCGCCTCTCCCCGCGCCGGCACCAGCCCGGCTACACCTGGCTGGCCTTCGGAGCCGTCGTCCACCTGGTCCTGTGGAACCTGGCGACGTGGGCACTGAGCCTGTACGTCGGGGCCAGCAGCTCCTTCACCAGCGTCTACGGGCCGCTGAGCGCGATCGTGTCGCTCCTGCTCTGGTCCTACCTCACCTCGATGGCCCTCTTCCTCGGCCTCGCGTTCGCCGCGCAACTGGAAGCCGTCCGGGCGGGGGTGAGGGACCCGGTCACCGCCGACCCCGGAGTCTGACCGCGCCGGGGCCGCCGCCCCCCTGCGGTACGGGGCGGGGCCCCTGGGCAGACGGGCAGCACACAGCACCGCCGGCCCGGCCGGCCCAGCCATGCAGAACACCGCACACCGCATAGCGCAGACCGCATACCGCAACGAAGGGAGCCGTACCACCGTGACGGCACGTACCGACCCTCCCCGACGCCGTACCGCCCGGAGTCTGCTGGCACGGCACCTGGGGCCCGACGCCGCTTTCGGCACGCGCCTGGTCCTCACCGCCCTCGTGACGGCCGCCGTGTCGGTGCCGTTCGCCCTCGCGCTGGTCCTGGTGGAGTCCCAGTGGCCCCCGCTGTACCGGCTCGACCGGGCCACGGCCGAGCGGCTGCACGAGACCGCACTCGACCACCCCGCCTGGGTGCGCGTCCTCGACATCCTCACCGGCGTCGTGTGGGACCCCGTGACGATGCGCCTGCTGGTGGCCCTGCTCGTGATCTGGCTCCTGATCCGCCGCGCCTGGCGGCTGGCGGCCTGGGCGTCCGTCACGGCGGTGGCCGGCGCCCTGACCGGGGTACTCGTCAAGATCATGGTGGAACGGGCCCGGCCCCATCTGCCCGACCCGGTCGCCGACGCACCCGGCTTCTCGTTCCCGTCCGGCCACGCGATGACGGCCACCACCTCCTGCGCCGTCCTGCTACTGGTCCTGCTGCCCCTCGTACCCCGCGGCTGGCGGCCCGTCGCCTGGGCGCTCGCCCTGGTGTCCGTGGTGGGCGTCGGATACACCCGCGTCGCGCTGGGCGTGCACTGGGTGAGTGACGTCGTGGGCGGCTGGATGCTCGGCCTCGCCGTGGTCACCGCGACGACACTCGTCTTCGAGGCATGGCGCGCGGACATCGGACGCCGCCGGACCACCGTGGCCCAGGGCCTGGAACCGGAGCTGGCGGCCGCCGACCCCGAACCGCCCGTGGACGTACGGGCCCCGCAGGCGCCGCCGTCCGGCGACGCCGCCGGCCCGCGCACCTAGAACCGCCCCGACCCCCACGGCCTCGCGGGGCGGCAGCGGTCGTGGGCTACGCCGTTCGCGGGGCCTGGAGGTAGGCGGTGCACTCCGGGTTGTGGCAGGGGCCCGGGACCCAGACGGGCACGAAGACCCCGAGGGTCTTGTGCCGGCTCTTGGCGGTGGTCATGGACACGGGACGCTGGCAGGCCGGGCACGTAAGCGCCCGGCGGGGACTGGTCTCATGCTCGACTTTGCTCATTTTTTAACCATAGGCCGACCGGCGGAGGAGGGGAAGAGTTCCCTATGGCCGAATTGTCGGTTCTTCCTTGAGGTGGCCCGGCGACGGCTCAACCCGGTGACCGCGGCGGGTCGTCGTCCTCCCCGCGGGCGTCGGTGGCGGGGGCGGGGTGCCGGATGCTGAGGACGACGGAGCCGCTCAGCACCACCACGATGACGGCGAGGCTCACGGGGGAGGGGATTTCGGGGATGTCGGTGCTGATCATTTTGTGCGAGGCCTGGAGGACGAGCTTGAGGCCGATGAAGGCGAGGATGATCGCCAGGCCTCTGTTCAGGTAGTGGAAGCGGTCCAGCAGCCCCGAGAGCAGGAAGTACAGGGCCCGCAGGCCGAGGATGGCGAAGGCGTTGCTCGTGTAGACGATGAAGGCGTCGTCGCTCACCGCGAGGACGGCGGGAACGCTGTCCACAGCGAAGATCAAGTCCGCCGCCTCGATCGCGGCCACCACGGCGAGGAGAGGGGTCGCCACCCGCCTGCCGGCCTCCCGTACGAAGAATTTCGCGCCCGCGTACTCGTCACGGACCGGGACCACCTTGCGCAGCATCCGGACGGCGAAGCTCTTGCCGGGGTCGAAGGTGTCCTCCTCGTCCCTGACGAGTTTGTAGGTGCTGTAGAAGAGGACGGCGGCGAAGGCGAAGAGGACGGCGGTGAAGCGGCTGACCACCGCCACACCGAGGGACAGGAAGATCCCGCGGAAGACGAGGGCTCCGATGACCCCGAAGAACAGCACCCTGTGCTGGTAGGCGCGCGGCACCTTGAAGTACCCGAAGATCACGGCGAAGACGAACAGATTGTCGACCGACAGGCTCTTCTCCAGCAGCCACGCCGTCGTGTACTCCGTTCCCGCCGTCGTGCCGAGCACGAGGAAGACGGTCCCGCCGAAGGCCAGCGCCAGACCCACCCACAGGCAGCTCCAGGCCGCCGCCTCCTTGAAACCGATGACGTGGGCCGTGCGGTGGGACAGCAGATCCACCGCCAGCGACACCACTACGGTCGCGGCGAACGCCCCCCACAGCCAGAGCGGGACCTCAAGCACGACACACACCCTCACCCACGGCCCGCGCGAGGTGCGCCGGGCCCTCATACAGGAGTCTGCGACACCCGGCCCCCCGGCGCACGGCGGGCCGCGCGAAGCCGGAACGGTGCGCGGGGTCAGGTCCAGCCCAGTTCAGAGTAGGCCTGCCCGCGGACGATCGCCTCGATCGCCGTGCGGGCGTACGGGACGCTCGGTTCGGGGAGGCGGTCCGGGGCGAACCACCCCCACTCCAGGCACTTGTCCGGTTCCCGAACCTCCGGGACGCCCGACCAGGCACGGGCGCGGAACACGAGCTGGAGCCGGGGCCGGCCGCGGCCGCGCTCATGGAGGACGTGGACGGTGTGGACGAGCTCGACGTCCTCGGCCCGGATGACCAGGCCGGCCTCTTCCTCCGCCTCCCGGATCAGCGAGGCCCGCGCCCCCTCGCGCTCGCAGTGGCCGGCGAGGAAGTGGTAGGTCCGGCCCGCGAACGCGACGTCGGGGTGGCGCAGCCCGAGCAGGATCCGGCCGTCCTCGCGCTGGAGGTAGAGGTGCACGCCGATGATGTTCGGGTGTCCCTTCTCGTCCCCGCGACGGCGCGGTGCGGCGGGGACCGCGGGGATGGCGGCTGCGGTGCTGCGGTGCACCTCGATGACCTGCTCCACCCACGGGCACATGGTCAGGTACGCGGTGGTGGCGGCGTCGAACCAGCGGAACATGATGCCCTCGGGGCACGGGAGCGCGTCGGCGTCCCCCTCCCAGAAGCCGGTGAACACCCGGATCCGGCTCTTGGTCCCGCCCGGGCCGTGCGCGTCCACGACGGTGAGCGGTTCCAGCGGGACACGCAGGCCGGTCTCTTCGAAGAGTTCGCGTTCCGCGGCCTGGAGCGCGCTCTCCCCGTCCTCCAGGCCTCCGCCGGGCACGGACCACGTACCCGGGTCCCAGATGTGCGGCTTGTTCGCGTCGCGCAGGTGCAGCAGGTACTGGCCGCGCGCGTTGACCAGGAGCGCGGACGCCCCTTGCGGTTCGGGGGAGGCGGGGATCATCAGCGGTACTCCTCGGCGAGGCGTGCAGGGGGCGGGCGGCGGAGCCGGTACGGGGATCAGGTCGGCGGGAGTGGCGCGGACGCCCGGAGCAGGCCCGGCAGGCGGTTCGCGATGTGGAGGCCCGCGACGGAGGCCGGGCCCAGCAGGGAGACGACCGTACTCAGCAGCTCGGGCCCGACGGCCAGGGCGTCGGCGGCGGGGACGGCCCGCCAGAGGCTGTACGTACGCCGGACCGCGAGCTCAGTGTCCGGGTGGTCCGGGCCGTGCAGCTCCGCGCGCAGCCGCAGGACGTCCAGGTAGCGCCGTACGGCCGTGGCGTGATCGGCCGCCAGATGCGCCAGGTAGCCGCGGACCTCGCCGATGTCGACCAGCTCGGGGTGGCGGTCCCCGAAGGCCCTGCGCACCTCCTCCTCCCGCCGCCGGGCCCGGGACGAGGCCTGGCCGAGGTCCCCGGCCGCCGCCAGGGCCATGACCGCCGCGAGCACCTCGGCGCCGGCCGCGCGGCCGGCGGGGGAGTCGGCCTCGGCGTGCGAGGCGGCACCGGCTTCCGCCGGCGATCCCGTCACCCGGCCGCCGTCCCCGCCCGCACGGCCGTCCCCGCCCGTCTCACTGCGCCCTCCTGCCCCGCCCGTCCCGCCGTCCCCGGTGGTCCAGAACCGGTCGGTCACCGTCCCCCAGGGGAGGTAGCGCACGGGTTCGGCCGCGGTCGCGGCGCCGGCGTCTCCCGTCACCATGCGACGACCCGGCGGACAGCGGTGACCCGGGTGGCGGGCCGCGTGGAGTGCCGCCAGGCCGCGTAGGGGACCACGCGCGTCCGCACACCGGTACGCGGGGCCTCGATGAGGAGACCGTCGCCGAGGTACATGCCCACGTGCCCGGGCCGGGCCTCGGAGCCGTCGGAACCGGCGGTGAAGACGAGGTCGCCGGGTTTCGGATCGTCGAGGGAGACCCGGCGCGGAAGCTTCACCTGGTCGTACGTGGTGCGGGGCAGGGGGACGCCGGCGGCCGCGTAGGCCCGCTGGACCAGGGAGGAGCAGTCGCACCAGCGGGCCGGCGCGGTCCCGAGCGCGTCCGTACAGTCGCCGCCCAGCCGGTAGTTGCCCCCGCGTTGCGCGAGCGCCCAGGTCACGGCCGTGCGTACCTGCGCCGGAGCTGCCCGGCCCGGCGCGAAACCGGCCGGGAGGAGCGCGTCCCCCTCCGCCGGCGGGCCCGCCGCGTACAGGGCGGAGCGCTCCGTGATCCGGCGTACGTAGTGGTACGTCTCCCCGCGCGCGAAGGACACCGGCGGCACCCCGCGGAACTGCACGACGCGCCCCCAGCCGGCGTTGTACCCCGCCAGGGCCATCTCCACCGGGGAACCGCTGAACTCCGGCCGCCCGTGCGCGAGTCCGAGGAGGTGGCACATCAGGGCGGCCTGGGCGGGGATCGCGTCCCGCGGGTTCCAGACGTCCTCGACCCCGTCGCCGTCGCCGTCCCGGCCCCAGGTGCGCCAGGTGTCCGGCATGAACTGGGCGATCCCCCGCGCCCCCGCAGGTGAGGTCAGAGTGGGGACGAAACCGCTCTCCTGATGCAGTTGGGCCGCGAGGACCGAGGGGGGCAGGACCCGGTCGCACGTACCGGCCGCGGCGATGACCAGCTCCGCGTACGCGGCGGGCACCCCGTCCCGGCCGCCCACGCGCATGGCTCCGGCAGCCGGAAGCACGACGTCGCGCCCGCCGTCGCCGAGTGCCGCCACGAGCAGAACGGCGCCGAGCCCCAGCGCCACGGGCGTGGCCAGGGCGCCGACCACCGTCAGCGCCATCCACCGCCGCATTCCCACCCGTTGCCCCCGCCGCCGTCGCAGTCCCGTTCAGCGATGCCAACGCCGAGGCGGGGGGCGGCGTCACGGCATCGGGCCCGGTAACGGAGGCCGTGTCCCCTATCGCGTGAATGGCGTAACTCACCCCGCTCGGACGCCGTTCATCATGCGGTTCCGCCGTCCGGGTGCGGGCCCGCCGTGCGGGAGCACGGCCGGTGAAGGGCGGGGTGGGTGCGCGGCAGTACGGAAGACGCTCCCGTCGCTTTACCGGCGGGGGCGCGGATCGTCGTACCGGTCATGGCCGCCACGGGCGGCAGCGGGCGTTCCGGCCTCGCCTGCCTGCTCGCCGGGGAACTGGCCGCCGCGGCGGACACCGTCGTACTCGACCTCGGCGTACGGCTGGCCTCACCGTGGCCGGCATGGACGCAGACGACACCGGCGGGGGAAGCCGGGCAGGCGGGGCGGGCCGGGCCGGGGGCCGGCGGTCTGGCGGCGCTTCCCAGCGACAGGCCGCACACGCGGGACGCGATCCGCTCGGCCGCCGTCCGGCGAGGCGCGTTCGACGTGCTGACGGACGGCAGGGAGTGGAACGCCCCGCCCCTCGCCCTCCCGTCGGAACCCGCCGCCTGGTACCAGCTGGCGGCCGCGGGGGGCTGGCGGATCGTGGTCGCCGACACCGCGCACCCGGTGGGGTACGACGTACTTGCCGCCCGCTGCGCGGGTCTTCCGGGCGCCACCCGAGGATGGTGCGAACTCCCGTACTCGGTTCCGGTGTTGTGCGCGGCCGCGACCGCTCATGGTGTGCAGGTGCTCCAGCAGGCCGTGATGGCGATGACCGCCGAGGGAATGCCGCTGCGGCGGACCGTGGTGGTGCTCGTGGGGCTGGACGGCGGGCGCGCGCCCGCCGTCGTACGGGCCGCGGCGGCGATGCTCGCCGACCGGGCGTACGACGTGCTGGAACTGCCGCACGACGCCGATGTCCGCGCCCACGGCCTGCGCGGCCCGGGCCGCCCCCGGCCCCGGACCCGGCAGGCCGCCGCCCGCATCGCGGAGGCCGTCCTGGAGGCGGCGCACTCCGCGTGGGGCGAGCCGCTCCCGGACGCGCCGGTGCCGGCTCCGGCTCCGGCCTTCGAACCGACTCCTCAGACCGCTCCGATTCCGACAGCCAAATGACGAGGTACCGCCATGAGCCAGTTGATGCACGCACTGCACGTCTTCGCCGACGGCCCGGCGGTGCCCAAGTACAAGCCGACCCTGCCCATCGAGGTGCAGGAACCGGTCACGGCCATCCTGGGCTGGACGGCGGGCGCCGGACTCACGCTCGCGGTGCTGGGCGGGCTCAGCGGCTGGGCGCTGGTGGCCGTGGGCCACAACACGGAGCGGGCGGTGCTGGCCGCGCGGGGCAAGCAGGGTGTGCTGTGGAGCCTCATCGGCGCGGGGGGAATCGGTGTGACGTCCTCGCTGGTGCTGAGCGTCTACGACCTCTCCAAGTGATGAGCGCGGGAGCGCCGGACGCCCGCCGGGCCCGGCTCGTACTGGTGGCCGCCGCGCTGGCGGCGGCCGTGCTCTGCGTCGGCCTCGGCTTCGCGGGCGCGACCCTCTTCGACGACGCCGACAGCGACAACCGCCCGCCGGTAGTCGTGCCGACGGCCGCCGGGGCCCCGGGGTCGGCGCCCACGCCGGTGCCGGACGGCGAGCCGATGACACCGGAAAAGGCGAAAAAGATCACCCTGCCACCCCCAACGGGCCAAAAGGACGGCGTGTCCACCGGGTTCGGGCATTCGCACAGCGGCGCCATCGCAGCAGCCGTCTATTTTTGGGAGGAGTACGCGTTCCTCGACGATGAGGAGGCGCGACAGCAGTTGACAGCGGTTACCTCACCGGAGGCTGTCGGATACATCGATGATGAGGTCTCCGAAATTCGCAAGGCGCGTGAATACCTAGGTTTACCTCCTTCGGGTGGGCTCCCGGCGGGCATTACCTTCACGGCCTCGGTGCGTGCAGTACGCCCCACTAGCATTTTGGTGCCGGGTCTCCCGGCGGGCGATGTTCTACAGGTGTGGTTGTCCTACGATCGATTCGCCACAGGTTTGGACGGCCTGCCCGATAAGGACCCGCTGCGCGGTGAGACGATCGATTTCGTTCTAAAGTGGCAAGACGGAGCGTGGCGGTTCACCAACGAGTTTGACGCCATGCGTACATTCCCCGTTTCGTACGAACCGGACAGTCCCTTCGCCTGGAGCGATGGCTGGGTACAGGTTCGCCATGGCGACTGATCTCAGTAGACGAGTACTGCACATGCTCGCGGCTCTCGCATGCTCTTTGTGTCTTCTTGGCGTCTCCTCTCACATTGCGACTGCCGCCGACGATCCGAAGCACCACGCTTCGGTCGGTCCTCCCAGTGATGTACCGAAGAGCTGGCAGGGGCAAAGCGTTGGCATCGACAAGAAGAAGAAGTATTGCCTCATTGATCAGATCCGAGATGCCGCAGTCTGTCGCACCCCGGACGCCAGTGAAGCTGGCAAGATTTATCGATGCCACGAGGTGACTGCCACCCAATGCGCCAAGGCCAAGCAGAAGCAAGTCGAGCTTCGCCATCTCGAAAAGTGGCGGGCCTCCGTCGCCGACAAAAAGGGGCCGATGTTCAAGCTGTTGAACACGTCCATCAGTGACTGCGTAGAGGGCGGCCGGGCCTTCGAGGGCTGTCGGGCTATTGGTGTGCTGAAGTATCCGCCGCCCGGGGACACGCCGGTTGACTGGATCGGCGGGAAGCTGTCCCAGCTTGCGTCCGACGCGTTGGAGGAGGCCGCCCGGTACGTCGGGCGGGGGGTGGTGTGGCTGCTCGGGGAGTTCGCGCGGTTGTTCAACCGGGTGTCCACCATCGACCTGGAGAAGGGCGGCGTCGAGGAGGTCACCGCCGTCATGGTGACGCTGTCCGTCACCGTCGCCGTGTTCCTCATGCTGTTGCAGTTCGGAAAGGCCTCGGTCAGCCATCGGGGCGAGCCACTCGCGACGGCGTTCGTCGGGCTCGCCAAGTGGGCCGTGATCTCCTCCGTGTACACGATCGCCACCCAAACCGCGCTGAAGTGGTCCGACGCGGTCTCCGACTGGATCGTCAACGAAGCGATCGGGGCCCCCGCGCGCACCGGCGGGGGCAAGTCCGCCGCCGAGGCGATGGAGGCCCGGCTCGGGTCGTTGTTCGGGGGACTGGTCGCCGAGGGCGGTGCGGCGGCGGCGGGAGACGGCGGCGACGGCGGGGTGCTGGTCAGCGGGGAGGGGTTCTCGGCCCCGGCGGTCGGCGTGGTCATCGTGGTAGGGATCGTGTGCATCGTCGCCATCGGCGCGCTGTGGGTGGAGATCCTGCTCCGGCAGGCCGGGATCATGCTGCTCGTCGCCGCCATGCCGATCGTGCTCGCCGGGCAGCTCTCCGACGCGACCGCCGACTGGTGGCCCCGGGCCCGCAACGCGCTCATCGCGCTGATCCTCATGAAACCCGCCATCGTGACCTGCTTCTTCCTCGGGATCGCCGCGATGTCCGAGGACGGGGTGGGCATGCAGAACGTCCTCGTCGGGCTGGTCACCTTCCTCCTGTCCTGCTTCTGCTGGCCGGTGCTCGTCCGGTTCCTGACGTTCACCACGGCGGGGTCGGCCAACGGCATCGGCTCCACGTTCGGTTCGCTCCGCGCGGCCGGGCTGTATCCCGCGGCCGGCGGCGGGTACCGGGCCGAGCTCGCCGGCGCCGGCTCGGTCGGCGGTGGCAGCGCCTACACCCGGGCACTGGAGCAGGAAGCCCAGCCCGCCCCGACGGGCCCGGACCCGGCCGGGAAGGGAGACGGCGGGGGGAGAAGCCGGTTCGCCGGGCGCTCGGCCTCCGCACGGTCGTTCGCGGTGCCCGCCGGGACCGCCCCCGGAGCGGCGCGGACGCCGGCCCAGCCCCACGACCCCGCCCTCGCACCCGTACCCGTACCGGAGCCGGCACCCGCACCCGCCCCCGTACCGGAGCCCGCCCCCACCCCGCCGCACGGATACCGCCCCGCCCCCGGCGAGCGGCCGTACCCGGCGCAGCGCCCCCAGCAACCCCTGCCGCACCCGCGCCCCGCGCCGGCGGACGGCGTACCCCGAGGAGGAGTGACATGACGCAGCCCGCCACCTACGGCGGCTGGCAGTCCGAGCGGACCGGGTTCATGGGGCGCCTGTCCGGCCCCGGGTTCGCGATGGTCGCGGCCGCCAGCTTCGCCGCGCTCGTCCCCGTCAGCCTCTCCAGTTGGCGCTCGGCGCTGGTCTGCGTACCGCTGGCCGTCGCCCTGCTCTGCCTCGCCCTCGGCCGGGTCATGGGGCTCAGCGCCGACGAATGGATCGCTCTCGCAGTAAGGCACCAGATCTCCGTGGCCACCCGACGCAATCTCTTCCTCTCCGGTGCCTTCGCGCCCCGCGCCGCCGACACCGGCCGTCAGCCGATGGACCTGCCGGGCGTGCTCGCCCGGCTGCGGATCCTCGACGCCCCCGACGGCCTGGGAGGCGCCCTCGGCGTCGTCCACGACCCCGTCGCCGGTACGTACGCCGCCGTCGCGCGCGTCACCTTCCCCGGCCTCGCCCTCGTCGACACGGCCCAACAGGCGGCGCGGGTCTCCGCCTGGGCGGCGTTCCTGCGGTCCTACTGCACCGAGGACTCCGCCCTGACGCGGATCTCCGTGCACCAGCGGTGCCTGCCCGACGACGGGGCCGCCCTCGCCTCCTGGACCGCCCGCCACATCACCGCCGACGCGCCCGGCGCCGCCGTCACCGCGCTCGGCGAACTCATGGACGGCGCCGGCCCCACCACCGCCGCCCGGGAGACCTACCTCACCGTGGTCCTCTCCGCCTCCCGGGCCCGACTCGCCGTCAAGGGCGCCGGCGGCGGGCAGATCGGCGCCGCCGCCGTCCTGGTACGCGAACTGCACGCCATGCAGCACACCTTGTCGACCGCCGGCCTGCACGTGGTCGAATGGCTGCCGCCGCGCTCCCTCGCCCACACGGTGCGCACCGCCTACGATCCCGACGCCCAGCACATGCTCGCCGCCCGCGCCGCCACCGCCCTCGCCCCCGGCTGGGCGGGCACCCGGCCAGGCCTGGACCCCGACCTGGCCGGGCCCGCCGCCGCCGAGAGCGCCTGGGGCGCGTACCGGCACGACGGCGCGTGGAGCGTGACGTACCAGGTGCGGACCTGGCCCCAGTCGTACGTGTACGCCACCGTGCTGCAGCCGCTGCTGCGGCCCCGCGAGAACGCCCGGCGCAGCATGAGCCTGCTCTACGAGCCGGTGGGGCCGCGCCGGGCCCGCCAGGAACTGGCCCGCGACAAGGCCAAGCGGAGTTCCGCCCGCCATCTGCGCTCCCGCACCGGACGGGACGAGAGCGAGGACGAGCGCCGCGAGGAGGCGGTGGCCCGGGCCCACGACACGGCCCGGGCCTCGGGCCAGGGAGTGGTGCGGATGACCGCCGTGCTGACGGTGACGGTCACCGACCCGGAGGAACTGGAGACCGCCTGCGCCGAACTCCAGGCGGACGCGGGGGCCTGCGGCCTGGAGGTGCGCCGGATGTGGGGCGCGCAGGACACCGGCTTCGCGGCGGGCGCCCTCCCGCTCGGCCAGGGACTCCCCGACCGACGGACGGGGTTCTGACGTGCGCCCCTTCTCCCGCCCCTTCCCCCGCCCGTTCTCCGCGCGCCGGAGCGCCACCGACACCGAACTGACCGCGCTCTCCGTGGGCGAGGCCGCCGGGCTCACCGGCGCCGCCCTCCCGGCGGCCCGCCGGCCCTCGGCCCGCGACCTGCGCCGCGCGCGGCTGCTGGAGGACCCGGCCACGGTGACGCGGGTGGCACCGCGGCGCGGCTGGGGCCAGCCGTACGCGGGCCGCGCCGCCTCCCTGCCCCGCAGCGAAGTGGTCCGCGCCGACACGGCGAACGCCGCCGGCGCCTACCCCTTCCTGCACGCCGCGTCGCTTCCGCCGGTGGGCGCGTACATCGGGCGCAACACCCTGACCACGCAGGCGTTCAGCGCCCACCCCGCGGTGTGGGTCCGCGAAGGGCTGTGCACCAACCCCAACGTGATGGTCACCGGCATCCCGGGATCGGGCAAGTCCGCGCACGTCAAAGCGCTGTGCTTCCGGCTGATGGCATTCGGGCACCGCACCCTGATCGCCGGGGACGTCAAGGGCGAGTACCAGGCCCTGTGTCGCCACCTCGGCGTCGAACCGGTGCGCCTGGGCCCGGGCCTGCCGGGCCGCCTGAACCCGCTCGACGCCGGACCGCTGGGCGCCGGCCTGGACTCCGTACGCGACGGGGCCGAGCTCACCTCCCGGCTCACCGAGATCCACCGCCGCCGTCTGACCCTGCTCAAGGCACTGCTCGAACTCCAGCTGCGCCGCCCCCTCGACCCCCGAGAGGAGGAGGCCCTCGACGTCGCCGTGCGCGAGGTGACCGGGGAGCTGTACGGAACGACCCGCCTGGCCGTCCCGACGCTGCCGCTCGTCTACGAAGCGCTGCGCGACCCGAGCGCCCGCATGGCCGGGGAACTGCGCGTGCGCGACGGCGAGGTCCAGCGCGCCCGCGAGCAGATGGCCTCCCTGCGCTCCGCGCTCGGCGCGATGGTGACCGGCCACCTGGGCGGGCTCTTCGACGGCCCGACGTCCATCGGCCTGGACTGGGAGGCGCCCATCCAGTCGGTGGACATCTCCGCGCTCCAGCAGTACGGGGACGAGACGGTGGCGATGGTGCTGTCCTGCGTGTCGACCTGGGCGCAGTCGGCCATCGACCGGCCGGGCCACCGGCCGTGGATCGTCGTACGGGACGAACTGTGGCGGCAGATGCGCTCCGGCGGCTCCGCGATGGTCAAGAAGATCGACGCCGACCTGCGGCTGTCCCGGGCCACCGGCACCATCCAACTGCTGTCCACCCACCGGCTGTCCGACTTCGAGAGCGTGGGCGCGTCCGGTTCGGAGGCCGTGAACATCGCCCGGGACCTCATCTCCTCCTGCGAGACGCGCATCCAGCTCGCGCAGGACACCCGGCCGTTGCAGATCACCCGCGAGGTGATCGGTCTGACCGACGCCGAATGCGATCTGATCGGCTCCTGGGGCGCGGGCCAGCGGGGCCGGGCCCTGTGGAAGGTGGGGCGCGGCGGCGGCTCGCACCCGGTCCAGCTCATCCTCTCCCGCACCGAGCAGCGGCTGTTCGAGACGGACGAGAGGATGGCCGTCTGACGGGCGGCCCGGTCCGGACGGGTGGTACGCGGGCGGGCACCGTTGCCCGCACAATCGGCGCATGAGCTATGACGACGACCCCGACCTCGACCCCTACCGGTGGCTGGAAGACGTGACCGGCGAGGACGCCCTGCGCTGGGTCCGGGAGCGGAACGAGGAGACCGTGGCCGCCCTGACCGGCGGCCCCGGTTTCAAGGCGGTGCAGCGCGAGGTGCGCGAGGTGCTCGACCACGACGGGCGGATCCCGTACGTCGTGCGGCGCGGCCGGCACCTGTACGACTTCTGGCAGGACGCCGCGCACGTGCGCGGCGTGTGGCGGCGCACCACGCTGGAGGAGTACCGCAAGGACCGCCCGGAGTGGGAGGTGCTCCTGGACCTGGACGCGCTGGCTGAGGCCGAGGGGGAGAAATGGGCCTGGGCCGGCAGCCGGGTCCTGGAGCCCGAGCACCGGCACGCGCTGGTCCTGCTCTCGCGGGACGGGGCGGACGCCTGCGTGGTGCGCGAGTTCGACCTGGACGGGGCGGCGTTCGTCGAGGGCGGCTTCACCGTCCCCGAGGCGAAGACCGACATCGGGTGGATCGACCGCGACCGGGTGTGGATCGGCACGGACTTCGGCCCCGGCTCGATGTCCGGGTCGGGCTATCCGCTGGAGGCCCGCCGCTGGCGCCGGGGCACCCCGCTGGAGGAGGCGGAGCCGGTCTACCGGGGCGAGGCCTCGGACCTCTCCGTCTCATGCTGGCGCGACCGCACCCCCGGTTTCGAGCGGGACTTCGTGAGCCGCCACACGGACTTCTGGAACGGCGAGCTGTTCCTGCTGCGGGAGGACCCCGCGCAGCCGCTGAAGATCGACGTGCCGGACGACGCGGCGGTCTCCGTCCGGCGCGAGTGGATGCTGGTGACCACGAAGTCGCCCTGGCTGGGGCACGGCGCCGGCACCCTGCTGGCCTTCGACTTCGAGGCCTACCTGGCGGGGGAGCGGGAGCCGGCCGTGCTGTTCACCCCCGACGAGCACACCGCGCTCGCCGGCTACAGCTGGACCCGGCACCACCTCATCCTGACCGTCCGCGCGGACGTCTCCTCCCGGATGGAGCTCCTCACCCCGGGCCCGGACGGCTGGCGGCGGGAACCCCTCGCCGGACTGCCGCCCCTGTCGACCGCCTCGGTCGTCGACACGGACCCGGACGAGAGCGACGAGTACTGGACCGACGTCTCCGGCTTCCTCCAGCCCGCCACCCTCTGCGTCGGCACCGCGGGCGGGGACACCGAGGTCGTGAAGCGGAGCCCGGAGCTGTTCGACACCGCCGGACTCGCGGTACGCCAGTACTTCGCGACCTCCGCCGACGGCACGCGCGTCCCGTACTTCGTCGTGGGCCCCGAGGAGCCGGCGGGCCCGGGCCCCGCCCTCCTCTACGGCTACGGCGGCTTCGAGGTGTCGCAGGTCCCGTACTACAGCGCGGTCACCGGGCGGGCCTGGCTCGCGCGCGGCGGCACGTACGCGGTCGCTGGCATCCGGGGCGGCGGCGAGTACGGGCCGCGCTGGCACCGGGCCGCCCTGGGCGCCGACCGCGACCGCGCGTACGAGGACTTCGCGGCCGTCGCCCGGGACCTCGTCGCGCGCGGGATCACCACCCACGCGCAGCTCGGCATCGAGGGCGGCAGCAACGGCGGCCTGCTGATGGGCGCGATGATCACCCGGGAACCGGAGCTGTTCGGCGCGGTCGTCGCGCACGTGCCGCTGATGGACATGCTGCGCTTCCACACGCTGCTCGCCGGAGCCAGCTGGATCGCCGAGTACGGCGATCCCGAGAACCCGGCGGACCGGCCCCACCTGCGGCGGCTCTCGCCCTACCACCAGGTGCGGACGGACGGGCCCCCGTACCCGCCGATGCTCCTGCTGACCTCGACCCGGGACGACCGGGTCCACCCCGGCCACGCCCGCAAGATGGCCGCCCGGCTGCGTGAGCTCGGGCACCCCGTGCTCTTCCACGAGCACATCGGGGGCGGCCACGCCGGCGCCACCGACCACCAGCAGACCGCCTTCAACGAGGCGCTCGTCCACACCTTCCTGTGGGAACGGCTGACTCCCCGGGCGTGAGCGGCGGGATCGGCCGGACGGAGGGCGCCGACCGGCGCGGTGCCCCGCTCACCGCGCCGGGCCGGGTGGCCTGGGACGACGGCGGCCCGCACGGGGCCGCCCGGCCGTCGTGGACTGCCAGGCCGAACTGCTCACCGCAGTCGGCGAGGCCGCGTTCGACGGTGGGGCGAGCCAGGGCAGGCGACCCCTTCACGGCCTGCTCGTGAAAGGCGGTCAGACCCGATCGAGGGGCCGATGCGGCCCGGCAGGGAGCTCCACCGTGATCGCGTCGCCCGGACGTACCTCGCCGCCCCTCTGGACGACGCTCATGATTCCCGCCTTGCGAACGATGTTCCCGGCCTCGTCCCGGCCGACGACCTTCTTCAGCAGTCCGTCCTGGAAGTTGTCGATCTGCAGGCAGGGATTGCGCAGACCCGTGACCTCCACTATCGCCTCGTCGCCGATGCGCAGCAGGGTCCCGACGGGCAGGCCGAGCAGGTCGATGCCGCTCGTGGTGATGTTCTCGCCGAGTTCGCCGGGCGCCACGTCGAATCCCTCTTCGCCGACTTCGGCGAAGAGCTCCTCGTGGATGAGGTGCACCTGGCGCAGGTTCGGCTGGGTGGGATCCTGTGCGACACGCGAGCGGTGCCTGACCGTGACGCCGGCGTGCACGTCCCCCTCCACCCCGAGCCCGGCGAGCAGCACGATGCTTTCCCGGCTGGGCTTGGTGAACGAGTACTCGCTGCACCTGCTGACTGCTGTTACCGTCCCGCCCATCCGACGGCCCCCGTTCGCTAGTGATGACCGCCCCCGAGCCTAGCCCGCGCCCCTCAACACCCAGCCCCCCGAGCTCAATCACGCCGGGCACCCCGCCCCTGATTCACCCGCCGAAAGTGATGTGAAACAGGTACTGTTTTCTTGTCGACGGGTGGCGACGACTCGTGGGCACCGAACATACCGCCCCGACTCAGGCCGAGCCTGGCGAACCCCGCCCGGCCCGCCACCCTCTTGGATCCGAGTCCGCCCGCCAGTCCGACCCCCTGAACGACGGACACGCCCCCTCTGGCGGGGCACCGAGAGCGCCCGCCAACCCGTGACGGAGGAAGTGAAGATGATCCGCGCCGGACGCTTGCAGTACGTCCAGACCATGTCCGCCCTGGCCGACTTCCTGGGCAAGAAGCTCGTCACCATCCGCAATCAGAAGCCCTACGCGGCCCCCGGCCACCCGGCGCCCATCAGCTCGCCGACCGCCCGCGCCCAACTCTGGGACGCGCAGCAGACCAAGGCCTTCTACGCCGGCGAACCCATCCCCGAGCTGCCCCGGGCCGACGACGACGAGGACCTCCTGGACCGCCACGAGGCCGCGCAACTGCTCGGCGTCACGGCCCAGACCTGGAACGGGTACAAGCGCGAAGCCCAGGACCTTGTCGACGGCATGGTCCTCGTACCCGAAGGCCCCGACGGCACCGAGCACTGGCCCCGCCACGTGATCCTCGCGTACAGGAACAAGCGGCCGGGCCGAGGCGCCGGCGGCGGCCGCCGCAAGGGCAGCGGCGACATGGTCCCCCGCGACCAGATCCTGCCGCGGATCGCCGAGCTCCTCGACGCCGACCCCACCATCACCCTGGAGACCGTCGCCGACACCCTGGGCGTCGCCAAGTTCCCCACCGCGCAGTCCGCACTCGCCGCCCTGCGCGGCCGCCGCATCGCAGACCTCCTCCAGGCCGACCCCGGCCTGGACCCCAAGGCCGCCGCCGTCCAACTGGGCTACCCCACGGTCACCCACCGCGGCGCCATCGTGCTCGCCGAGCGAGAACTGGACGCCCGCACCGTCCAGCCCTACCTGCAGCACACGGCCGACGTCCTGGCCGCCGCCGGCGTCGCCCCGCCGGCCCAGGTGGAGCCGGGCCGGCCCGACGGCACGCACCTCGCCGCCGCCGTACCGCTCGCCACCGGCCAAGCGGCGCCGGCCCTGGTCTGGGACGAACGCTTCGGATGGCGGACCGCGACCAGCCGCCGCCACCCCATCGGCAAGAGCACCGAGTGGGCGCCCGAGGGGGAGGGGATCCGCTACCTGGGCCACGGCCTCCGCCCCGAACCCGAAGAGCTCCTCGCGGCGCTGCGCGACCCACGCAAGGGAACCGAGCGCCCCCGTACGGCGGATGAGCACCGTAGCGCGGGAAGCGCAGAGCGAGCCGGAGCCGGACGACAAGCAGACCTGGACGGACTACGCGGCCCCTGATGACGGGGTCCGGTCAGCGAGATGCCCCGCGGAAAACCGCGGGAAACGGGCCTGGTCCGCAGAGCCCGCGTAAGGCACCGTTGGGCAGGCCGGTCGAAAGGCGACCGGCCCAGCCAGGGGGAGACCATGCGGGCCCGCGCATCAGCACTCGTACTGACCATAGTCAGTGCCGTCCTGCTCACCGGCTGCTCAGGCGGTTCCGGAACCGCCGCGCCGACTCAGAGCGCCAGCCCGAGCCCGAGCGCGAGCCCTGCCGCGTCCCGGACGGCGGCGCCGACGCCCTCCCCGACCCCGGTCGGCGCGCTCGTCGTCCTCTGGTACGGCCAAGGCGGCTCCGAGCGGTACAACAACGTGGTGAACGAGGCGCGCTCATCCCGGGCCCAGCACGAAGAGGGCCGGTCGGTCATCCACTTCACCGCTCTGGACGCGGCGCTCCGCGACGCCGAGGCGTACCAGAAGATCCCCGACGCCCCCAGCCAGGAGGTGTGGGCGAGCGCGCTCCAGCACACCCGCACCGGCATGGGGAACGTGCTCGCAGCCTCCTCCCTGGCGGGCTCGCCGCTGCCCGAGGACGAGGCGCGGGAAGTGGAGGCCCTCGGATGGGAGAACATCGCCAAGGGCCTCGGGGAGCTGAAAGACCTGGACACCCGGCTCCGCGGTTTCGGAGTCCTGCCGCTGAAGGACCCCTGGAAATGACGACAGCGAGGCTGTTCGAAATGCTCCGCCCCCTATAGGAGGGAGGAGACGTCGTGGACTGGTCGGCCCCCCTACGCTGGTCGCCGTAGGTGCGGCGCGGTGCTGCGCTGCTTCGGCCACTACGGGGGAAGGACACACATGCGGGGCCGTCTTCTGCTGCTCGCGCCGCCAACGGTCGTCGCCCTCGTCCTTGGGGTCGGCCTGGTGGAGGAGGGTGCGTTCTCCGGGTGGTGGGAGGCCGAGGCGCTGGGCACGGCCCGGATCATGGGGGCGCTGCCCCGGGGTACGGACGTCTCCGGATACCGGGTGGTGTCCGTCGAACCGGAGCGCACCGACCACCCTTCCCCCGACCAGCACTGTGGCAAGGTGTCGGCGGCCCTCACCGCACAGCGGCGCGCACCCGCGACCTCGACCCGGATCGTCCTCGTGCCCGACGGGTGGAGCGGGCAGGGCCACAGCGTCGTGTCCCACAGCTTCTCCGAAGGCGACGCGAAGAAGGTCATGGGGCGGATCCGGGCGGCGCTCCCGGACTGCGCGCACTACAACGCCTGGTACGCGGACCTCTACACGCGCCACGGCCTGCGGCCCACCCCGTCGCCGTACCGGGTGGGAGACGACACGATCTCCTACCGCCGGCTCGACCCGCCGCCCGGCGACAAGGACGCGGGAGGCTCCCCGCTGCCGATGCCGCCGGGACCACTCCAGGAACCCGGCCGGACGATCACCTTGGTCCGTACGGGCGGCGTGATCACCCAGTACCCGGACACCCTCCCCCGAGCGGTGGTCGAAGACCTCGCCGACCGTTTCCGGCGAGCCGGCCGCGACTGACCGACACCACCGCGCGGGCGCGGGGAGGGCCCGACGCGGATTGCTGTGCTTTACGGCTTCGGCTCAGCAGCCGCCGCAGTTGTAGAACGTCACGTCCCAGTGGTTGCCCTCGTCGGCGTAGATGTTTCCGGCGCCGGACTTCCACTGCGGGGCGCCGTCACCGCGTACCCCGATGTAGGTGAACGTGTTCCTTACGTAGTTCCCCAGGCACGTGTACTTGCTGAAGTCGAGTTTGTACCCGTTCCAGTGCGAGTAGGTGCCGCCGGCGTGCCCCGTCTCGGTGCCGCCGGTGATGTTCAGGGCGCAGCCGCTGGCGCTCTTGAGTGTCTGGGCTCCCTTTGCGGTGGCGAGGTTGAGCTGCTCGAAGGAGGTGCAGGAGGGGTTGTTGCGGTCCGAGCATCCGCCGGACGAGGACCAGGTGATCCCGGAACCGCGGAACATCGAGGTCGCGGTCGCGTGGCTGATCTTGGTGGCCGCGTGCGCGCTGTCGGCGCCGGCGAGGACACCGACGCCGGGGGCGAAGAGCGCGCCGAGGACGAGGGCGAAGACGGTGAGGGTGGAGCGGAGTGCGTTCCTTCGCGCGGGGCGTACGGGTTGGCTCATGACTTCCTCCTGGGCGGGTTCGGCGGTCGGGTGGGAAGGCCTGCGGGCGTGCCGGGCGGTGGACCCGGGGTCTACCCGCGTCGACTTTCGGGTGCGGAAGACCCCGGGCTGCTGCGGCGGGGGAGTGGTTACACGGCGGAGCGGAAGGCCGGCAGGTATCCGGCGGAGTGGCCCGTGGCCGTGGGGTGGTAGCTGTTGGAGACGGGCACCGAGACGCTGTGCAGCCAGGCGTTGCCCGAGCAGATCTCGTGGCCGGTGAACTCGTCCACGACGCTGGAGTACCAGAAGCCCGCGTTGGCGGCCTGCTTCGCGAGCGTGCTGTTGAGGGCGTCGCTGCCCCGGTTGATGGCCGCACGCTCGGTCTCGCTGAGGCCGGCGATGCAGTTGCCGCTCAGCTGGTAGAAGCGCGGGTAGCCGAGAACCACGACACGTGCCTGGGGCGCCTTGCCGCGGATGCTGCCGTAGAGGGACGAAAGGCTGCCCGGCAGCGTGTTGTTGATCTGCGTGATGGCGTTGTTCACCGCGGTGACGCAGTTCGCCTCGCTCTGCAGGACGCAGGTCTGCATGACGCTCGCGAAGCCGACGTCGTTGCCGCCGGCGGTGATGCTGACGAGGGTGGTGGAACTGTTGAGCGGGGCCAGCTGGCTGCTTTTGACCGTACCGGTCGTCGCTCCCGAACAGGCCGTGAAGGAGAACGACGCCGGCGCGTTGGCCGCCGCCCACAGGGACGGGTAGGCCTTGCTGCTCCGCTGGCAGTTGCCGCTGTCGGGCAGGTAGCTGCCGGCGCCCACCCCCGAGGAGTAGGAGTCGCCGAGAGCGACGAAGCGCTCTCCGGCTGCCGGGGCGGCGTGGGCGGGTTGGGCCAGCGCCAGGGGGAGCGCGGACAGGGCGAGCAGAGCGGGCAGGACCCGCCTCAATCTAGGCATGCGCATGACAAGAAACTCCCTGGAGAGTTGTGGGGATCAGGAGTTGTCGGAGCGTCACTTTCTAGCAGCGAGCGAGGTCCTCGCGATAGGCGTGCGGGACGAATTGTTTCTGTACGCGCTCGCCCGCGCGGCGGCGAGCGCGGTCCGCCGCCGTGCAGGGGTGCCCGCCGCTACGACACGCGCGGCGAGATCGCTGCGGGTTTGCGCTCACTGCTTCCTCCGGCGCAGCCCGGGAAGCGCGATGACCGGGGCCGCCTGGTTGCCGCGCCGACGACGTACACCTGGGTCTCCGGGTCGCCCGGCACCGGCCCCGGCGCGGAGCCCGGCGATCAGCTCGGCCGTACGGGCCCCGCTCTCCACCTGCAACGAGTCCGCGCCGCCTCATGGGGCCGTGTCCAGCAGTTTCAGCACGGCTGTCGCCAGTCGCCGCGCGGTGTGCCGCGGGGGGTGGGTCGACAGGATGAGATGGCTGATGGTCATCCGTACCGCGACGTCGGCGGCGACTTCGATGTCCTGCTCGTCAGGGTCCGGGCACCGCGCGCGCAGCCACCCGTGCAGCAGAGTCTGACCGGCGTCGAAGATGGGGTCCGCGCGTGCCGTGAGGTAGGGGAGCAGGCTGTCCGAGCCCTCGCGGGCGGCGGCGATGACCGCGCGGATGAGGGGTTGCCTCTCAGCTTCGGTGAGGACGTGGAACACGGCGGCTTCCAGGGAGGCCCGCGTGTCGCTCAGGCCGGGGTACAGGGTGCTCGCCACTCCGGTGAGGAACTCCTGTGTCTCGCGGATCACCAGAGCGCGCCCCAGACCTGCGCGGCTTCCGAACTCCTTGTACACCGACGGGCGCGAAACCTCGGCGCGGGCCGCGACGGCGGAGAGGCTGACCCGGTCCCAACCGGACTCGCACGCCAGGTCGCGCGCGGCATCCAGTACACGCACCCTCGTCCGCTTGCGCCAGGCGACGCGCGGGGGGTCCGGTACCGGTGCATGGGGAAGAGGATTCATCGTGTACCTCCGCTGCTCCGCCATGACGGCGAGTCTCTCAGGGCGGTTCAAAACCTCGCCAAAACCTCGCCAGCGACAGGCCCGGGACAGGCCCGGGACAGAGGGACAGGTGTGCAAGGGGTGCCGAGTGAACGC
This sequence comes from Streptomyces sp. NPDC058662, assembly GCF_042716255.1. Taxonomy (NCBI): domain Bacteria; kingdom Bacillati; phylum Actinomycetota; class Actinomycetes; order Kitasatosporales; family Streptomycetaceae; genus Streptomyces; species Streptomyces sp. NPDC058662. Next base: position 86,651 of record NZ_JBHXRU010000003.1, read on the forward strand.
GCGGCGACGCCGGCCCCCCGTACGGGAGGGGGAGGGGCCGGCGCCGTATCGGGGGAACGGCCGCTCAGGAGCGCTTGCGCCGGGCGACGAGGAGGAGGCCGCCGCCGAGGACGAGCACTGCCGCCGCGATACCGAACTGGAGCCCCGGACGGGAGCCGCCCGTCTGCGCGAGGGGACCGCTCTCCCCGTTCGCCTGCGGACCGGCGTCACTGGAGCCACCGGAACTGTCCGGGGCCGCCGTGCCCGCGGGGGCCGTACTGGGCTGCTGCTCACCCGAGGCGGGGGCGGTGCTGCTCTGCCCGCCCCCGGGGGAGGCGGACGCCTTCCCGCCACCGGGGGCGGCGTCGGCCCCGAAGCTGTACGCGCCGCGGTCGGGGGCGCCGGTGCCGACGCCCTTGCCCTGGTCGACGGCTGCGAAGGCGGTGCCCGAGTCGATGGCGGGGGAGCCCTTGGTCAGGTGGAAGTCCGCGTCGGCGGCCGTGCCGGGGCGGGCCAGCTTCGGGTCGGCGACGATGTCGTTGGGCCCCTTGGCCTCGGGGGCATCGCTGCCGAAGTAGAGGTTGAAGTCATAGGTGACGTCGGTGTTACGGGACTTGCTGTTCGTCGCCTGCCCGGGGCGTCCGTACGCGATGTTGTTGAGGAGCCGGACATCGGTGCTGTCGTGGGCGAAGATGTTGGCGTAGCTCTTCATGCGCGTGCTGCGGCCGTTCAGGTAGGCCGTGTTGTTGACGATGTCGACGTGCTGGCTCCGGTAGGAATGGATGCCCGAACCGCCGTTGTCGTAGGAGAGGTTGTCGGCGACCAGCACGCGGCCGCCGTATGCGGGATGGTCGCCGTCCCCCTTGAGGGTGTCGATGATGATGCCGTTGCCGTCGGAGTAGCAGCGGCACTTCTCCCACTTGATCTTGGTCTCGTTGTCGTGGACCCGGTTGCCGGTGATACGGATCTTGTACGTGCGCGGGTCCGCGCCATCGACGTCGCGGGGGGTGAGGATGGAGATGCCGCTGGTCCCGTAGACCGTGTACCAGGAGTTCGAGTACACGTGATTGCCGGAGATGGTCACGTGGTCGGAGCCGATCGCCGATATGCCGCCGCCGGCGCAATGGTGCACCTCGTTTCCGGTCACCTCGATGTGATGCGACGCGACGCCCGTGGACCTGTTCCGCTCCACGGCCAGGCAGTTGGTGTTGAAGGTGGGATCGCCCTCCTTCGACCCGGCTTCGGCGCCGGCCAGGGTCAGGGCGGCGTTGTTGCCCTTGATCTCCAGATTCTTGATGACGATGTGGGACGAGCCGTGGACGCTGATGCCGTTCCACGCCTTGATCGGGTGGATCACCGGGTGGTGGCCCGGGTGTGCGGTGAACGTGATGGGCGCGCCGGGGCGGCCGGAGCGGTTGACGGTCAGCACGTTCGACCCGGCGGAGCGCTCCGAGTACGTGCCGTTCATGATCGAGACGGTGTCGCCGGGTTCTGTGCTGTCCGCCGCCTTCTGGATCGTACGGAAGGGGGCGGCAGTCGAGGTTCCCGCGTTGCTGTCGTTGCCGCTGGGGCTCACGAAGTAGGTGCGGCCCGCGGCGCCGGCGGTACCGGCTGCCAGGGTGACGAGGCCGAGGGGGACGGACGCCGCGAGCAGGGCTGCGGCCGCGGTGGGGATGCGCTTGCGTTTCATTGTTGCGTGGTCTCCGAGATCGTCCGGCGCGGGGGCGGCCAGAAGGCGGTGCACGAGGGGACACGGACTGGGTTCCGAGAGCGAACGAGGCAGCGGCCACCGCGCCGGGTCAGGGCGCAGGGCTCGACGAGATGCCCGCGTTCCGCAGTCGCCCGTTGAAGTCCGTTGCGGGGTAGACGAGTTGCCCGAGTGACAGTTGCAGACCCGAAAATCGAACACAACCCCGTACTGCATGTAAACGTTCTGATGGCACATCAGGACACCGCGCCGCACCGCTGTGGGAGCGGGAAGCACCGCATCCCCGAGCCCACCGCGGCAGGTATCCCTTGCGTGCTCATTCCCCCCTGCTGGCAGGCATGTCAGGGGGAAGGGGCGCGGCCCCGGTCGTCGAGGGGATGCCACGGCGATACGCCTGCGAAGCGTGAGGCTCCCCTCGCGGTACGCGGCCTGGGCCGGCCCGGTCCCTCCACGATGCGCGGTACTGCTGCCGCTGCGCCTGCGGCTGTGGCCGCCGAGCGTCCCTGCCGTGCTGCCACAGTGCGCCTCGTCGCGGCCACCGAAGCCACCTTCCACCACCAGCACGCCGACAGCGACACGACCTCGGACCCCAGCTCGCAGCCCGCGTCCTCACCGAGACCGGGGACGACCGGACCCGCTTCGCCGACGGCGTCACCTGCTCAACCGCTTCCACGGACAACTCCACCACGGCCCTCAGACCCGGCGGCCTTTTGGCGAACAACAAGGGACGAACAACAAGCCCTCGCACCACGGCTTCACACTTCTGCGTGCTCCCGTATTGGCCACAGGAGGCTCTGTCCGTGACTGTCGCCCTCCCCGCTCACTCCATGAGGGCGAGCGAACGAAGCTCGGCATCCAGAACGCGGATCAACTCACCGACCCGTCCGCCCCCATCCGGTGCTGCCGGGAAACGTTTGAGCACGTCAACGACGACCGGAGTCGCGCGATGCACCGCTCGCTCAATGTGTTCGGCCCCAACGCTTCGATCGTCACCGGCGACGAGTTCCGCCGCTCTGGCCGCGTAAGCGCCGGCTCCGAGGATGTGCTTGACCTGGGTGGCCTTGGCCAGCGGATGCAGATAGGCAGCTCCTGCCGCGGACATCGCTGCCCACGCCGCATCGCGCGCAGCCGCAGTGTCCGCGCTCTTGGCCGCCTTGAGGGCTGCCGACGCCGTGTCGCGCAGAGCCTTCCCGCGCTCACCGCCCCGAGCGAATGCCCACGCGGCCCCGACCGCGTCTCGGGGCCGGGAGTCATCCGGCTGATCGGCCTCGAATATCTTGAGCGCGGCCTCCGCGCACGCCGCGGCGAACGCGGTTACCGCACGAAGGTCCTGCTTGCTCAGAACGATCTCGCTCGCTTCACCTGTCATGAACCCAGTTTCAACGACGACGCCGATCGCCTTCACAGCAGACCAAGCGAGCAGCTTGACTCCCTGGCGCGCGAGACGGCTTGACCACGCTCGCCACCGCACAGCGACCCCGAGCACCTGCTGGCGGTGCGCGTATGCAGACGGGCCCTGTCCCGCCGCAACCTGCACCGTCACCGTACGTACTTGCCGTGCGCACAAGCGGGTGGGGGAGTGCGGTGCATCGCGCACCGCTCCTTCCATCGGTGGGGGCACCTACCCCGGGACGAGACGTTTTCCTATCCCGGGTCCGCGCAGAGTTGGGAGGTCAGGGCGGTGCGGGCCCATTCCTCCCACGTGTCCGGTGACCAGTCGCGGTCGCGGACGAAGACCAGATAGAGCTGCGGGCTGAGCAGGCCGAACAACAGGTCCGCCGCCCTCTCGACGGAGAGGCCAGGACGGATGTCGGGCTTGCGGACCAGGGCTTCGGCCGCGGTGTACTGCACGGTGTAACGCGGGTCGGGTCCGTCCGGCCACTGCGCGGCGATCTCGGGGTCGGTGGCCGCGGCGGCCGCGATCAGCGGCATGATCGGGGCGACCCGGCCGAGGATTTCGCGGGTGCCGTGGACGTGCGCGCGCAGCTGGCCGGCCGCGGTGGGCTCGGCGCACGCGGCGCGAAACCACTCGCGATCCATGGTCGCGACCGGCTCGGTGTCCCCGGCGATGGACGTGTCGACGACGTCCTTGAACAACGTGCGCTTGTTGCGGAAGACGAAGTAGACCGTCTGGACGGCCACGCCCGCCCGGTCAGCGACCTCCTGCAGGCTCGTCGCCCCGTACCCCTGCGCGACGAACAGCTCGCGAGCCGCCTCGATGACCTTCTCACGCGTGCGGCGTGAGCGCTCGGCTCGCTTGTCCGGCCGCTTGACAGTGTCCATGTCACGAGTCTATCTCTAGAGTGTGCCACTAGAGTTGAACTCTAATTTTTTGGAGGAGACGATGGACCACTCCAGCGCCACCCAGAACCAGGAACGGGACCCGGCCTCAAGCCGGCGAGACCCGGAGGAGGAGTCCGTCCACCGAGCACTGGAGGGCTACTACCGCGCCGGCAAGGCACCGTGGGACACCGGCGTGACGCCGCCCGAACTGGTCGCCCTCGTAGAAGGGCACGGCGCGCTGCCGCCCGGCCGCGCTCTCGAACTCGGCTGCGGCACAGGGACCAACGCCATCTACCTCGCACAGCACGGCTGGCAGGTGGCGGCCGTCGACCTGATCGACCGCGCCGTCGACCAGGCCAAGGCGAAGGCCGCGGAGACAGGAGCGGCGGTACGCCTGCTGCACGGAGACGCCACCCGACTCGACGAGCTGGACGTACCGGGCCCCTTCGACCTGTTCTTCGACCTGAGCTGCTACTGCGGCATCCCGCTGCACCGCCGCGACGCCTACGCCGCCGGCCTCACCCACCGCGCCGCTCCCGGAGCCCGGTTGCTGATGTTCGGGTACGGTCCCGAGCCGCTCGGCAGCCCGAACACCGAGCTCACGTCGTGGGCCGCGGGTGTCACAGCCGACGAGCTCCGCGCCAGGTTCCCCGCCTGGGAACTACTCGACGTCACCCCGGGCACCAACCCGATGCCGACCTCCTGGTTCACGCTGCGCCGCGGCGCCTAGCAACCCGGCATACAGCCGCCCGGGTGCCGCGCCGGGCCGGGCTGCGGATTTGGGCGGACCGCTCCGCGGAACGGCGGCCTTGATGGCGGCCGGCACGGCCGCCATCAAGGGCTCTACGTTCCATCGCGGCGAGGAACTCCCGCTCGTCCAGCTCAACGGTCACACCGAGACCGGCGAGTGCAGTGACGACAACCGCGAAAACGTTCCCCACCAGGGCCTACGGCCTCAGTCGGGCACGCTCAGCGAATACCACATCCGCATCGACCGGGGATTGCGCGCAGGTAGAGATGGGGGCCGCGGCCGACGGGGCGCGTGTAGCGGCGCACCGGATCGCCGTTCGGCCAGCACAGCTCGGCCCGCCCGGTGATCACGGCACCGTCGTCGCGCAGCCGGCAGTGGTGGACCGGCCGCCTGCGCGTGTGGTCCGTACCGGGCTCGAAGCCCCCGAACAACAGGAGCCGGTCGCCCCGTACCGCGAGACCGCAGGCAGCCGCCACGGGCAGGGCCTGCCGGTTCGTGGCTGTAGCCGCAGCCCGGTCGTGGCCCTCGGCGCAGTAGGAGGAGGGCGCCCCAGCGTGATGAACGCCGGGACGCCTGATTCCGATGGGTGGTTAGCGCAGGGACTGGATCCAGCGCCAGCCACCTTCGCCGATGGTGACCGCCGGACCGAAACCGGTGCCATTGCCCGGGAGGAATGTCAGGTTGCCGGTGTTGCCGGCCTGCGGTGCGGTGGTAAGGAGCAGGTCGGCGCGGCCGTCACGGTCGGCGTCGCCGACGGTGCCGGCCAGCGGGTGGACAGCCTTGTCCACGACACCGAGGACGGTGGGTGCGGGCAGTGTCTGGGTGCCGTTGGACAGGTACTGGCGGATCTTCCCGTCGGTGGCGCGGGCCCAGAGGTCCGCACGGCCGTCGGCGTTCACGTCGCCCGGGGCGAGGATGTCGGGCAGGTCTGCGGGCTTCCATTCGGGGCCGCCCAGGACGACTGCGTCGCGGGGCAGGGCCGGGTTGGTGCCGACAGTGCCGCGGTGCAGGTACAGGCCGTTGGCACTGCGTCCCACGAGGTCCGGCTGGCCGTCCCCGTCGACGTCACCGACAGCGAGGATGTTGGCGTGAGCCCAGCCCGTGTGGCGATCGCGCATGGGAATGCGCTCGCCGAGGCGACCGTAGCCGGTGTTGGGGTAGACCCACAGCTCGGCACCGATGCGGGCGATCACGTCTTCGCGGCCGTCGCCGGTCCAGTCACCGCGATGGCTGACATCGGCTCCGGCGAACCCGCTCGCGCCGATGACCTGGTGTACGCCGAAGCGACCGTTGCCGAGCCCGGGGTAGAGCCGAAGCGATCCGTCGTCCTGGACCGCCAAGAGGTCGGGGATACCGTCTCCGGTCAGGTCCCCGTCCACCCGGGCGCGTTCCTGGAAAGCCGCCGCAGACCGTACCAGCAGGTGGTCCTTGACCTTGGTGAATCCGGTCTCCACCGTCTCGCTGCGCAGCTCGCGGAAGTCCTGGCGGGTGAAGAAGGTGAAGTCGAATTTCGAGACGTACTTCGTACCCGTCTCGTTGTCGACGAGAGTCGGCGCGCCCGTCCGGCACTCCGTCGCCGCGGCTGTCTTGCAGGCGGTGGTGAAGTACTGCTGGTCGGTGCCGTCGGCTTCGGCGAAAGACAGCGTTCCCGGCCGCCCCGCGTAGACGGTGTCCATGTGCGTGTAGTCGGGGCGGGCGTTGAAGTCCCCGGCCAGGACCACCGGCAGCCCGTTCGCCCAGCCTTCGATCCGCTCCAGCAACAGGGGGGTGTCGTTCTGCGTCGCGTCGTCACGCCGCAGATGCGTACCGCACGCGAGGACGGCACGCCCGTCGACCGAAGCCTTGGCGCAGACCACCGAGCGCTTCTCGTCGGTGAAACCTACCGGCGTGAGCTCGGCCGACATGCCGGTGACCTCGCTCTGCGGGGCCTTGATCAGAAGAGCCTGCCCGAAGCTCTCGTCATCGCCCCACTTTGCGCAGCCGTCGGCGGTCTGCGTGCTGGTCCACACGCCCGCGTACCCGGGCAGGGTCTGACGCAGCTTGTCGTACTGGCCCTTGCACATCTCCTGGAGCATGACAACATCGGCGTCCCAGTCGACCACCTGGTCGTGCAGACCGTCCGCCCAGGCCGCCGGCGTCATCTCGCTCTGGCACTTCGCCGCATACGCCCCGCACACGTTGTACGAGATCGTACGCACCGGCGGGGTTCCTTCCGGCGCCCCGGCCGATATAGCCGGCGCCACGGACACGGTGACCAACAGGCCGGCCGCCGCGGCCAGCCCCGTGGCCATCCACGCGCCGAGGGTCCTTCTCCTTCTCACGTTTTCCACTTTCCGAAGATCGAACAGATAAAAGATGAAGTATGAGGCACAGTTGCGAGGTGGATCTGCCCGATGCCGAGGCCTCCCTACGGCCTCCTGCACCACGAGCCAAACCTGCTGAAATGTGTGCCGTCCGGCGTGCCGAATCCGGAGTGTGGTGACACCGACAAAGGCCGGGTGGCGGTTACCTGCTCGGATAGCGGTTGCGCCAAGCAGGCGCCGGGCCGTCACGCGGTAGTTGGTCGTGGTTCCCTGCGGCAGATGTCCGGGCAGGCCCCTGCCGCAGGGAACGGGCCGCACGGGTGCGGCGATGGTGCAGTACCGCGCGGTATCCGTCCAGTGCGGGACGGCGGATCAGTACGTTTCGTAGGCTCCGAAGACGTCGATGATCAGGTCGGCGTCTTTCCAGCCCTGGTTCCAGAAGTTGATGATGCCGTGCTCACCGCCGTTCGCCTGTACGAGGTTGGGGACGGTCTTGCCGGCCGTCCAGTTCAGCGTTGAGGCATCCGGGCGAGGCGGCACGGGCGCGCCGGGCTGGTCGTTGACCAACCACGGGAACGGGCTGGGTGCGACGGAGAGGAAGCCGGCCTCCGTCGTGTTGGTGACGGTGGTGTTGAGCACGTAAGCCTCGCCGCCCCTGGCTTCGGGGTTGACCCACCGGGAGATGTACCCGCGGGCCGGCAGGCGCCCGCCGGGCCACCAGCTGCCCGGGTCGCGGGTGTCCAGCATTCGGTGGGGCCCGTACGGCAGGTAGGCAGCTTTGCCGTCCTTGGCGTAGTGTCCGACGACGTCGACCACCACGTCCGTGCCCGCCCAGGCTCCGTTGAAGACGCTGATCTTGCCGTCGGGGCCCACGGGCACGATGACTGCGTTGGCCACCGTTTCCCCGGCGGTGAAGTTCAGGTTGGATGCCGTCGGGGTCTGGTTGCCGCCCGGGTAGACCGACAGGTGACCGGCCTGCTTCGGGTTGGTGACCGTCACGTTCAGAGCGACCGCCGTGGCGCCCGCGGGAACTCCCTTGAGGCCGCTGATCTGTGTGGAGAACGTGCTCCGTGAGGCAAGCTGCCCCTTGGCTGTGCCGAGGCCCGCCCGGGTGTCGACGAAGCGGGCCGGGGTCATGGGCGTGTAGCCGCTGGACGAGGACCGGGTGAAGTAGCCCGTGACGTCGGCGATGAGGTCTACCGCGCCCCAGCCGCCGTTGAACAGCTCGACGTAACCGTCGGTGCCGACCGGCACGATGACCAGGTTCGGGACGGACTGGCCGGCCGTGTAGTTGAGGTTCGAGGTGATGGGCTGAGTGGAGCCCTTGCCCGGGAACACGGTGACGTGGCCGTCTGTGGTGGTGCTGGTGACGGTGACGTTGAGGACGACCGCGCGGACGTCGGCGGGGATCTGGGCGTTCTCGGCGATCTTCACCCGGGTCGTGCCGCGGGCGGCGACCTTGCCCGCCTTCACCCCCGTGCCGTCTCGCGTGTCCAGCAGCCGGGTCGGGGCGTGCGGGGTGAAGTCGGAGCCCGGGGTCAGGTACATGAAACCGTTCTCGGCAACGACGCCGTTGACGGCGTCGGTCACCGTCACCGACACCTGATACTCACCGACCTCGGCGTAGTTGTGCGCGAAGACCGGCTCGGCGGAACCCTTGACGCTCAGCTTCTCCGTCTTGCCGTCGCCCCAGTCCACGGCAACCTCCAGCGCGACATCCACGCTGGTGATCTTGGTGTTGAGTTCGAGCCCGAGCGCGGAGTAGCTGACGCCTCCCAGGCTGATGGCGAGATTGGGGTTGCCTTCGCCCACCCTCGCCGCCTCCGCAGCGACAGCCCCACTCGTGGACTCGCTCTGCACGGTGCGGACGGTTCGCTCGGCCGGGCTGTGCCAGGTCTGGACGGCAGCCCGCTCGGTCTTGCTCTCGCCTGCCGCGGCCGGTGTGGCCGGCCCCCCGGCGGCCGAGGCCATGCTCGGAATGGACACGAGACCCGTCGCCACGAGGGCAGCGGTCATTATGAGTCGGCGATTGTGCACCGGCCCCCCATTTTAGTTGTTGTGCAAAACGAACCTGATCAAATCTCGATCAGAGTACCCGGAGTGACGAAGGCCGCCGTCATCGTTCCGAGCTGCCGGGCCCCGCCTCGCCCCGCCTCGCGGGCGTCTCCGAACCGGTGGCGGCCCCTGCCCAGCTACCCGACGGCCTGGTCCTCGACGGCGAGCTCGTCGTCGAGGACACGGCAGCCGGCCGGCTGTCCTTCGAAGCCCTCCAGGGTTCGAGCTACTGGGATTGCCCAACGCCGTGCGCGCCGCCGACGCCTGGAGGTCCCTTTTGCGGGCCGCGCCCTTGACCGCGTCGCCGTCCACGGCTCCGTCGCCGGCAACGGCGAGCTGGCCCGCGTCACGTACCTGGGAGACGAACACCGCATGATGGCCGCAGGCATGGCCGCACTCGGTCCCTCGGTTACTACGGAAGGCGTGGGGGACGGGCAGGGCACCCGCCGCAGCTCAAGGTCATGCACGTGAAGTGGAAAGTGTTGATCGCCAGCAGTCGCGAGGAGCCACGGGCCCACGCCCGCGACCCTTGGCCCGCTGCGGGTTCGCGACCGGAACTACTGCTTATTCGTTGTTTTGTCGGCCAGGTCTTCCTGGAAGGGCTTCGCGCACGCGGGCCCGGTGTCGTTGGCGATGAAGCTGATCCAGTCCGTCCCGTCCTCCCGGCCCTGGGGGTGGTGCCACGTCAGGATGTTCCAGCCGCCCTTGTCCATCCGCGTGGTGACCGACTGCCTTTCGTCTGCTCGCCCTCTCTCCGTCCAGCCCCCCTTGACCAGCGTGGCGACCGTGGCGTCGTAGGACTTCCTGGAGTCGGTGGATTTCGCGCTGTCCGCCTGCCACCTGACCGTGCAGGACTTGAGGCCCGGCGGGATCTTGTCCGCGGGCTGCCTCGCGGTGAACCCGGCCGTAGTGGCGGCGGCGTCTATCTCCTTCCTCACCGCCTCGACGTCCAGGCTGCCGGAACCCGCTGTCGCCGGGGCGGAGCCGCCGGCCGATGGGGTGTCACCGTTTCGGCCCTGAGGCGAATCGCCCTTACTGCCGCACCCCGCGATCAGCAGCACCGCACCGGTGGCCGCGGCCGCCCATTTCATCTTGCGCATGACGGCGTATTTCCCTTCCTGTACGCGGACTTGTGCCCGCGATCAAGGCAGAGTCTGCCACCGGCGTACGCCGGCGCGAACTGCGTTTGCTCTCCGCGCGGACGGCGGCGCGGCCGCGGCCCGGCAGGGCGGGGGGCGGAAGGTCCTGTGCGGCCCAGGAGCTCGGCCAGGCCCCGGTGGGTGGCGGCCAGGACCACGCGGTCCTCGGTCTTGAGAGCGCACCCCGGGGCCGGACCCTCGTGCGGGATGGTGGCCAGGTCGGTGTGGCGTGCCGTGATTCAGCTCTGCTGGCGGGCCCACGTCGCGTGATTGGCCCAGCATTCGAGGCGGGCCTGACCCATGAATCGATCCATGAGCACACTGTGCACGGCGCCCAGACCGGACGGGCAAGTTCGTACAGCTGTCGGCTGTCAACTGCCCGCCGGCTGTGGCCGTCGTGGGGCAGGCCGTGAGGAGAGCGGGAATCAGGCCGCGGCGAACTCCTGCTCGCGGTCCGGCGTCTTGACCCTGGGCTTCTTGTTCGGCAGCGAGAGCCGGAAGACCTTGTGCCACGCGGAGAACACCTGCTTGGGCAGCGGCCCGGTGACGTACTCCAGCTCGTACTTCTCGAACAGTGCGCGCACCTTCACCGCGACCTCGGCGTACCGGTTGCTCGGCAGGTCAGGGAACAGGTGGTGCTCGATCTGGTGCGACAGGTTGCCGGTCATGAAGTGCATGGCCTTGCTGCCGCTGATGTTCGCCGAGCCCATCATCTGGCGCAGGTACCACTGGCCGCGCGTTTCGCCTCTGATCGACCGGCGCTCGAAGACCTGCACGCCCTCGGGAAAGTGCCCGCACATGATCACCGAGTGCGTCCAGATGTTGCGGACCAGGTTCGCGGTGAACGTGGCGGCGAGCGTGGGGAGGAACGACGGGCCCGACAGCAGCGGGTGGATCACGTAGTCCTTGAGCACCTGCTTGCGGATCTTGCGGCCCACGGCCCTGGCCCGCGCGCGGAACTCCGGGTTCTTGCGGCGGCGCTTGTGCAGGTTCTTGCCGAGCTCCAGGTCGTACGCTGCGATGCCGTACTCGAAGAAGCAGGCGTTCAGGAAGTTCCACAGCGGCTGGCCGAGGTGGAACGGGTGCCACTTCTGGTCCTCGTCGACGCGCATGATGCCGTAGCCGAGGTCGTTGTCCTTGCCGATCACGTTGGTGTACGTGTGGTGCAGCTCGTTGTGCGAGTGCTTCCACTGATCGGCCGGCGACACGTGGTCCCAGTCCCAGGTGGTGGAGTGGATCTTCGGGTCCCGCATCCAGTCCCACTGGCCGTGCAGGATGTTGTGGCCGATCTCCATGTTGTCCATGATCTTCGCCACGGACAGACCGGCGGTACCGATCAGCCACGCGGGTGGGAAGATCGAGAACAGCAGTACGCCCCTGCTGACCAGCTCAAGCTTGCGCTGCGCGGCGATGACCTTGCGGATGTAGGCGGCGTCCTTCTCGCCGCGGGCGGCGATCACCTCATCGCGGATCGCGTCCAGCTCGCGGCCGAGCTCCTCGATCTGCTCCGCGGTCAGATGGGCGGTGGGGTCGATGGCGGTCAAGGTGCTCCTACCGTTCGATGTCGCAGGGGCCCGCCGCGGCGGACACGCAGGTCTGGATGAGGACGCCCGGTTCCGCTTCGGTGATCTCACCGGTGCGCAGATCGCGGACGGCGCCCGCCTTGAGCGGCGTGACGCAGCCGAAGCAGATGCCCATGCGGCACCCGGACGGCATGAGCACGCCAGCTTCCTCGCCGACGTCCAGCAACGGCGTGGCGCCGTCCGCGTCGACGGTCTTGCCGGTGGTGCTGAACGTAACCTCGCCACCGTCGCCGGCGACGACGATGCCGGGGCGGAAGCGTTCGGTGTGCAGGCGCTCTAGGACGCCGTGCTCGGCCCAGTGCTCTTCTGCCGCGTCGAGCAGGCCCGCAGGTCCGCAGGCCCAGGTCTCGCGCTCGGCCCAGTCGGGTACGAGTTCGTCGAGGCGGGCGATGTCCAGCATGCCGTCCGTGTCGGTGTGCAGCTCGGTGAGTCGCAGCTTCTCGTCCGTGACCAGGGCGTGCAGATCGTCGCGGAAGATCACGTCCTGCGGCTGCGGCGCGGAGTGGATCATGACGGCGTCGTCGAACTCGATGTCGCGCAGCATCCCCATCACCGGCGTGATGCCGCTGCCGGCCGTCAGGAAGAGCACCTTGGCGGGCTTGGCCTCGGGCAGCACGAAGTCACCGGTCGCCTGGTCGAGCTGGATCAGCGTGCCCGGCTTCGCCCTGCGGACCAGGTAATTGCTGACCTTGCCGTCCGGGATCGCCTTCACGGTGATCGTGAAGCGGCCGTCCCGGCGGTTCGTCGGCGAGGTGACCGAGTAGGCACGCCACAGGCGCACGCCGTCGACGTCGACCCCGATCCGCACGTACTGACCGGCCCTGTGGCCGCGCCAGCCCCGTCCCGGTCTGATCACGACGGTCGTGGCGTCAGCGGTCTCGGGGTGCACGGCCTCGATACGCCCACGCAGGTCAGCGCCCGCACGCAGCGGGCTGACCAGGTCGAGGTAGTCCGACGGCAGCACCGGCGTCGTGACCATCTCCAGCAGTTTCCACGCCCTACTGCGGAGGGCTGCACTCGTCATGACTCCAGCCTGATGCGCCTCAGGGCGTAAAGTCCTGTCCGCAGGATGTGAAACTGGTCGGATAAATTGTTCGCAGGGAACAAAACATGAACCATGCAATCCGGAAAGCCACCGAACTGGCTCTGGATGAGGCGACGGCCACCGCACTTCGGGCCGCGTTGAAGACCACCGCCGACGAGGTCGTCCAGGCGATCATCGACGAGGTCCCTCCCTACGCCAACGCTCTTTCGGGTCGCATGGGCGCCACCATCCGCCGAGCCGTCCGCACCGCCCTCGGGCACTACCTGAACCTCGCCAGCGGCAAGGCCACGGGCGGCGACGCCGGTGACGCGGCCTACGAGCTGGGCCGCGGCGAGGTGCGCGACGGCCGTTCGATGGACGCCCTGCTCGGCGCCTACCGCGTCGGCGCCCGCGTGGCCTGGCGGTGCCTGGCCGCGGGTGCCGTACCCGCAGGTCTGCCCGCCGCCGAGGTCGCCAAGTTCGCCGAGCTGACCTTCGCCTACATCGACGAGCTCTCCGCCGCGAGTGCCGCGGGCCACGCCGACGAACTGGCCGCCCAGGGCCGGGCTCATGAGCGCCACCTGGAACAACTGGTCCGCGACCTCCTCGCCGGCGCGAACCCGACCGTGCTGCGGGCCTCCGCCCAACGGGCCGGGTGGCAGCCTCCGGTTTCCTTGACCGCGGTCCTGCTGCCCGCAGCCCAGGCCCGGCCTGTCTACCGCGTACTCGACCCGAGCACCCTCGTCCTCGACGATCTGCCGGACGCTTCCGGCGTGCTGCTCGTCCCCGATGCCGACCGACCACATCTCCTGAGGCAGCTGACCGACCGCACCGCCGTGGTCGGCCCGGCCCGGCCATGGACCCGCGCGTCCGCCTCGTACGCACGAGCCGTCCGCGCGCGCTCCCTCTCCTCCGATGTCCGCGACACCGAGGACCACCTGCCCGAGCTGGTGCTGAGCGCCGACGCGGACGCGTTCGCAGACCTGCGTGCCCGAGCCCTCGCACCGTTGCAGACCCTGCCCGTCGCGACCGCGCGCCGGCTGGAGGAGACGTTGCGGGCCTGGCTGCTGCACCATGGCAGGCGGAACGAGGTGGCGGCGGCGTTGTTCGTCCATCCCCAGACCGTCCGGTACCGGATGTCGCAGCTGCGGGAGCTGTTTCCCGATCTGGAGTCGCCGCACCGGGTCCTCGAACTAACGCTGGCCGTGGGCCTCCGGGTCGGCTGATGTGGATCGTGGGTGGCGTCCCGTTTCAGATGGGGAATCGCGGGTAACCGGCGGCAGGGCGGGGCTGGATCGCGCGCTCGTGCGGCGTCGTGCGGCGCTCTGCGGGTCAATACCACAAGCGCTCGGGGCGAGTTCTAGTGGATTCATCCCTTTCCCACGTGCACGACCTCGTTGAGGATCGTGTGGTTTGTGGAATCTGCCCGTCCGTTTTGTCGTCCCCACACCCCAATGAGGTTTCATGCTTGCCCTGTTCGGACGCCATGTCGCTCCCTCAGTGTGGAGATGTGGTGAAGTTCCGGCCCGCATCGCGTGGGGGCCATGCGGGTTGGCGGATGGGGGACGGTTGACGTCTTGAGGTTTCGGATAAGCCGTCCAGGCGACCAGTCCCTTCGTCCGTCCCCAGAGGAGTGGATGCCCCATCCGGCCGAGGAGATCGCGGAGCCGGAGACCGTCGAAGCTCCTCTGTCGGATCACGAAATCCACCTCATCAGGGCCTCTGTGTCGGTGGTGGAGCACGTCACGGAGGACATGACGGTCTACTTCTATGCGATTCTCTTCGCCCGCTACCCCGAGGTCCGTCCCATGTTCCCGCCGGGGATGGACGCCCAGCGCGGTCGGCTCCTGCGGGCGCTGTTGCGCATCGTGGATCTGGTCGACGACCCCGAAAGCCTGGTCCGCTTCTGCGGACACCTCGGCCGCGACCACAGGAAGTTCGGCACCCTCGCCGCGCACTTTCCGGCCGTGGGCGAGTGCCTCCTCGCCGCTCTGGCCCGCTACGCCGGCCCCGCGTGGACCGCGGAGATCGCCGCAGCCTGGACGAAGGCGTACGGCGTGGTCGCCCAGGTCATGATCAGTGCGGCCGAGGAGGACGAGAAGGTGCGGCCCGCCGTGTGGCCCGCCACGATCGTGCACCGCGTCTCGCGCGGACACGGCATCGCCGAGATCACCGTGCGTCCCCACACTCCGTACGAGTACGCCGCCGGCCAGTACGTGAGCGTCGAGACCCCGTGGTGGCCGAAGCGGTGGCGCTACTACTCCCCGGCCAACGCGCCACGTGAGGACGGCACCCTCACCTTCCACGTGCGCGCCGTGCCGGGCGGCTCGGTCAGTGACGCGCTGGTGCACCGAGCGGTGGTGGGCGACGTCATCCGGCTGGGACTTCCGATGGGCGACATGGTCCTGGACGCGGCCGTCCACAAGGACCTGCTCTGTGTCGCAGGCGGCACCGGTCTCGCCCCGATCCGCGCACTCGTCGAGGAAGTCGCCCGTCGCGGGGGGCGCCACCAGGTGGACCTGTTCCTCGGCGCCCGCACCGGCTCCGAGCTGTACGGGGTCGACGACATGCTCCGAATGGCCCAACGGCACCACTGGCTCAGCATCAGGGGCGCGGTCTCCCACGAGTACATCCCCGGAATCCGGGGATCCCTGCCCGACGTACTGGCCGAGTACGGACCGTGGTACCAGCACGACGTCTACCTCAGCGGCCCGGCCCAGATGGTCATCTCGTCCGCGGAGACCCTGACCCTCAACGGCACCCTGCCCGAACGGATCCATCACGATCCGTTCGAAACACCCGTCCTGTCCACTCGCTGAACCACCCTGCCCGGAGAGACCCCTGTGACCTTGCCTCCACCGTCCTTCGGATCAGCCGGTGAACGCCATCTGCAGCAGCACCTGGGAACCGCCGACCGCGCCGCCCAGTTCTACGATCGACAGGTACGCCCCCACCTCACCTCCGAGATGCGGGACTTCATCGGCCGCCAGGCCATGGTCTTCCTGGCCACCGCGGACTCCCGCGGCGAGTGCGACTCCAGCTTTCGGTCCGGGCCACCCGGATTCGTCCACGTGATCGACGAACGCACCCTCGCCTACCCGGAGTTCCGTGGCAACGGTGTACTCGCCAGCGCCGGCAACATGCTGGAGAACCCGCACCTCGGGATGCTCTTCGTGGACTTCACCCACCACCACATAGGACTGCACGTCAACGGCGTCGCCCGTCTCTACGACGACGCGGACCTGCGCCTCATCCATCCCGACCTGCCCACTGACGCCGCGCCCGGACGCAGCCCGCAGATGTGGGTCCATCTCACCGTAGCCGAGGCCTACATCCACTGCTCCAAGTACATACCCCACCTGGAACCAGCCCCCCGCCCCGCTACAACCCGCCCCAAGGACTCGGCCTACTTCACCGAACCGCATCCGACACACTCCCCAAGCCTGCCGTGACGGCCAACGCCATCAGTGGTGCACCGTGTCACCGTGGTGGACGCGCGGCGTCACCCGCCGCGGGTGGGAATCCGACGGCATCCATGCGACAGGACATCGCCTCGGGACGGGCTGCGTCGGACCCGCCGGTAACAACAACCCTGCTTGGCGACACCTGTCGTGCTTCGGCTCACCTCCCCACGACGATGGACGGCCGCACCGGTTGATCTTCTGCCGCCGATTGCGCGCTTGCTTGCTTGATCTATCGATAGTCGATAGATTCCCATCGTGGATCGATGGAGGGTGGGTCATGGGAAAGCTGACAGTGGGCGCGCTGCGTGCCGTGCTCGTGGTGGTGCTCACCGGCACCGTGTTCGTACAGGCATTGATGGTGTGGATGTTGGTCAGCGGGAGCGATCCGGAGGACGGGTCGCTCCCGCTGACCCCGCTGCGGGTGATCACGGTCCTGGGCATCGGGACGGCCCAGGTCGCCCTGGTCTGTGTTTGGCGACTGGTGACGATGGTGCGGCGCGGAACCGTGTTCTCCCACGCCGCCTTCCGCTACGTGGACGGCATCATCGGCGCGATCGTCGCGGCTGCTCTCGTGTGGTTCGCGGTCACGGCCCTGAATGCGCCGGGCCAGCGGGACGACCCGGGCGTCACCCTCATCATGGGCGGGATTGGCGTGGCCATCCTGGGGGTCGCGCTCATCGTGCTCCTGCTGCGGATGCTGCTCGCCCAGGCCGTCGCCCGCGATGTCGAAGCGGCGCAGATGCAGGCCGAGCTGGACGAGGTGATCTGATGCCGATCGCCGTCGACATCGACGTGATGCTGGCCAGGCGGAAGATGTCCGTGGGCGAGCTCGCGGACCGCGTGGGGATCACGCCCGCCAACCTGGCGGTACTCAAGAACGGCCGCGCCAAGGCGGTGCGCTTTGCGACGCTCGCCGCGCTCTGCGAGGTGCTCCAGTGCCAGCCGGGCGACCTGCTTCGCTGGGAGGCCGAGGACACCGCGGGCGAATGAGCCGTACCTGCCTACGTGTCATCGCCGAGCCTGCTCGCCCGTGGCGGAGTCGTCCCGGTCTGCCGGCGCCAGGAACACGGCGGGTCTGCGAGCCGGGAATGGAGGGGCAACCCGGTGGAGGGATCCGGCGCGCGGACCTGGTCGGCCGCCGCTTCAGCAAGGCGGGAGAGCCCGCACCCGAGCGCGGCGGTCACGCCCCATCGGGCGGGCGGCGGAGTGAGGGTGATCGGCTCTTTGCCGCTCGCGATGGCGTGCATGCGGCAGGAGGGGCAGCGTGGTGGTTTCATACCGTTTGTTCGGGAGAGGCGCCCATGCCGCAGGACAGTGTCGACGCCGTCATTGCACCGCCCGGCCATGCCGGCGCCGGCTCCGCCGTGGTCACGGGCCGTCGGGCCGACCTGCTGTGGCTGGGACCGGTTGCCGCCGGCTATGCGGTGGTGCAGCTCCTGCTGATCATTCCGGGTACGGGCCTGGGGTGGGACGAGACCGTATACGTCAGCCAGGTGGCCCACGACGCCCAGGCGGCGTTCTTCAGCGCCCCGCGGGCCCGCGGGATCACCTACCTCGTGGCTCCGGTGGCCGCGTTCACCTCGTCCGTCGCGGCGCTGCGCGTCTACCTGGCCCTACTGGCGGCGGCAGCGCTCCTGCTGTCGCTGTGGGTGTGGAGGCGTACGCTGCCCACCCCCGTTCTCGCTCTCGCGGGCGGACTGTTCGCCGGGCTGTGGGTGACCCTCTCCTACGGTTCGCAGGCCATGCCGAATCTGTGGGTGGCCTTCGGGGCGCTCTTCACCGTCGGCTGCTTCCTGCGAGCGGTCCGCGACCCGGGGGACCGCCGCGCTCTGGCCGGTGTGGCCGCAGGTGTGGCGTTCGCCGCGCTCATGCGGCCCACAGACGCGTTCTGGCTGGTCGTGCCCCTGTTCGGCGCGGCGATGGTTGTCCCCTCCTGGCGTCGGCTAGCCGTCGTCACGGCTCTGGCGGCTGGGCTCGCCGTGGGCAGCGCGGAGTGGATCATCGAGGCGCAGGTCCGCTACGGCGGGCTCCTGCCGCGGCTTCACAGGGCGAGTGACATCCAAGGCGGTCTGGGCTGGAACCCGGCCTTCGCGGACCAGTTGCGCTCGCTGGGCGGGCGGACCCTGTGCCGCCCCTGCGACGTACCGCCGCCGCATCCCCTGACAACGCTGTGGTGGTTCGCGCTGCCACCGCTCACCGCCGCCGGCCTCGCCCTCGCCCGCCGCGGCTCCCGACTCACAGCGGTGGCCGTGCCCACAGTGACCGCGCTCTGCCTGTCCGCCCCGTACCTCCTCATGATCGGATACGCGGCTCCACGTTTCCTGCTGCCCGCCTACGCCTTGCTCGCCATCCCGGTCGCGCTCTGCCTCACACGGCTCTGCAGCGTCCGCCGCGCCCGCCCGTGGGTCATCAGCGCGCTCTGTGCCGCGTTGGCGCTGCACCTGGCTGTGCAACTGAGCATCGCCCACGCCGTGGCCGACCGCAGCCGTACCGACCGAGGGGCATTCACCGCGGTTGCAAGCGAGCTGCGCCGCCTGGGCCTGCGCCCGCCATGCGTCCTGAGCGGCACGGAGGCCGTCCGGGCCGCATTCGCCACCGGTTGCACGGTCCGACAGGTCTACGGAGGCCATGACGGCAGCATCACCGCCCCCGCACTGACCTCCCTCGCACGCACCCGGCCCACCGCGCTGCTCCTGTCCGCGGACCAACCGCCCCCGCCCTGGGCACGCCACTGGCGCCCCCACCCGCTTCCCGGACTACCGAATCTGCCCCGCTACCGCGCCTACCTGGCACCGTCCGACCCTCAGCACGCAGCCCAAGGGGGATGACCGCTATGCGAACCGGACAACGCCACCGACCGACGCGTGGCAGCCGGCGAAAATCGGGCGAGGGCCGGGCCTATCAGGGGCCGAACCTGGGTATCACGCCAGACCAGGCAGCACGCCTGCGCCACCCGCACCCGAAGGAGAAAGGGCGAACCGATGGCGCGATGCAAGACCCCTGACTACGTCACCGGCCGACACGGGCCGCACTGGACCCACGCCCTGCGCCGCGCCCAGAGCGCCGGCGCCGTCATTGTTACCGACGACACCCTCGAAGCACTCACTTACGCCCCCTCGTCGACCGGGCCAGGCCGTTTCCGGCCTTGGGTCACTCCCACCGGCCGCCGCTACGACAGCTACGACGTCCACCCCGAGTGGTAGCCGTTCAACCCCCGAAGGCCGGCATACCGGTGCCTGGGCCGGCGCCCTCGCCCCCGGCATGCTCGACTCGTTCCAGACCACAGCTGGACCCAATCGTCGTAGGGACGGTTCATGCCGTGGTTCGTCGTGGCCGGGCACCAGGCTGCTTTCTGGCGAGAAATGCGCCGATCAGCGACAGGACGATCAATGCACTGCCGAGCGCTATGTCGTAAGCCTTGTTGCCGCCGTAGACCGAGGTTTTTCCCAGTGCCAGCAGCCACGGCGAGGCCACAAGCCATGCGCCGGCCGCACCGACGATCAGGTCGGAGCGGAGACCTGCTCCGCGGTAGACCCGGTGACCCGCCGCGAAGAGGACGATCGTGCCGATGATGGCTTCGTTGACCTGAGCGTCCTTGGCGCCGTCCTGCTGCGCCATCGGTACCACGCAGAGCACGAGGCCGACGAGAAGCATGAGGAACCCGATGAGCTGATCGTGCTGCGCCTTGTGCAAGCTCGCCGCCCGGCCCGGCCCAGACCGGGTGGATGTGGTCGATATGGTCATGATCTCTACCTTTGGTCGGCCCGTCCGGCCTGGAGGCGCGGCGCGACGATCAGCCGACGGCGCGACCCCACCCCTGCCGCTTCGCCGACCAGGGCAGGCCCCTGTCGTCGGGCCGTCGCTTCCAAGAGGCGATGGGAGGCTTTCCTCCTCCCTGTCGGCGGCTACCCGGTCGCGTGCCGTTCAGTCCGCGCGGCTCAGATCGAAGGGGTGGCAGCTGTATGTACAGGCACCCTCGGCCGGGCGGGGTGTCACCGGGATTTGACGTGTCGGCAAGGACGGGCGCGTTCCTTCACCTGTACGCGTCTGCGCGCCAGCGGCTCGGAGGTCTGCTGTTCGCGGTACACAGGTGTGGCGCTTTCGAAGTGTCGGACGCCGGCGCCGGCGCGCTGCTGCCAGTACCCCTATGTTGTAAAGGCCTGCCATGGTGACGATGACTGAGCCGATCGCCCCCGTTCCGACCCCGGGGCGTACACCGGGGCAGGTGATCGTGTCGTGGTTGACGACGACGGATCACAAGAAGATCGGTCATCTGTACCTGATCGCCTCGTTCGGCTTCTTCGTCGTGGGCGGTGTGCTGGCGCTGCTGCTGCGGGCGGAACTTGCGCGGCCGGGAATGCAGATCGTATCCAACGAGCAGTACAACCAGATTTTCACCCTGCACGGTACGATCATGCTGCTGTTCTTCGCGACCCCGACCTTCGCCGGTTTCGCCAACGCGATCATGCCGTTGCAGATCGGCGCGCCGGACGTCGCCTTTCCGCGGCTGAACATGCTGTCGTTCTGGCTGTTCCTCTTCGGCGGCCTGATCGTCGTGGCCAGTTTGCTCACCCCCGACGGCACCGCGGACTTCGGCTGGACCGCTTACACGCCCCTGAGCAGTTCCACACGCACGCCTTCCATCGGCGGCGACATGTGGATCATGGGGTTGGCGCTGTCCGGTTTCGGCACGATCCTGGGCTCGGTCAACTTCGTGACGACGATCATCTGCATGCGGATGCCGGGCATGACGATGTTCCGGATGCCGATCTTCACCTGGAACATCCTGCTGACCTCGGTCCTGGTGCTCTTCGCGTTCCCCGTCCTTGCGGCGGCCCTGCTGGTGCTGGAGGCGGACCGCAAGTTCGGCGCACAGGTCTTCGACCCACAAAACGGCGGCGCCCTCCTGTGGCAGCACCTCTTCTGGTTCTTCGGGCACCCCGAGGTCTACATCATCGCGCTGCCGTTCTTCGGAATTGTCACCGAGATCTTCCCCGTCTTCTCCCGCAAACCCGTATTCGGATACCTCGGTCTGGTCGGCGCGACCATCGCCATCGCGGGCCTGTCGCTGACCGTGTGGGCGCACCACATGTTCGCCACCGGCGCCGTGCTGCTGCCGTTCTTCTCCTTCATGACCTTCTTGATCGCGGTGCCCACGGGGGTGAAGTTCTTCAACTGGATCGGCACCATGTGGAAGGGGTCCATCTCCTTCGAGACCCCGATGCTGTGGGCCATCGGCTTCCTCGTCACCTTCCTCTTCGGCGGCCTGACCGGCATCATCCTGGCCTCCCCGCCGATGGACTTCCACGTCACCGACTCCTACTTCGTCGTGGCCCACTTCCACTACGTCGTCTTCGGGACGGTCGTCTTCGCGATGTTCGCCGGCTTCTACTTCTGGTGGCCGAAGATGACCGGCACCATGCTCGACGAGCGCCTCGGGAAGATCCACTTCTGGACCCTGTTCATCGGCTTCCACATGACCTTCCTCGTCCAGCACTGGCTCGGCGCAGAAGGCATGCCCCGCCGCTACGCCGACTATCTGGCAGCCGACGGCTTCACGGGCCTGAACACCTTCTCCTCGATCGGCGCGTTCCTCCTCGGCATCTCGACCTTGCCGTTCTTCTACAACGTGTGGAAGACCGCCCTGTACGCCCCGCGGGTGACCGTCGACGACCCCTGGGGCTTCGGACGATCCCTGGAATGGGCGACCTCCTGCCCGCCGCCGCGGCACAATTTCGTCACCCTGCCCCGCGTCCGTTCCGAGTCGCCCGCCTTCGACCTCCACCGGCCGGAGATCGCCGCCTTGGACTACGCCGGCGACCACGGTAAGCGCGACGTCCTGGACGATCCCGACAACCGCAAGAGTCCCGGACCAGACCAGCGCCCATCCGCCAACTGAAAACCCCGGTTAGCGCCATGCGCGACGATGACGCGGCGGCCGGCCTGGCCGAGCTGGAGGGCTACCTGATGAGCCGCGCCGCCCAGCACTGCGCCGCCCGAGAGGCCGACGCCTTCGCCGACGACCTCCCCTGGCTCGGGCAGGCGGAGCGCGAGGACGTCATTCGCCTCTACACGGCTCGCCACCTCGCCCGCACCCGCCAGACTCTGCACGAGATCACCAACCGCAGCCAAGAACTGAAGGAGGAGTACTCCCGCCGCTACCAGGCCCTGCGCTGCCGCGTCCTCGCCCTGACCCTCCTCGGCAGCACCACCGTCCTCGCCCTGTTCACGCTGGGTCTGACGCCACGACGCTGAGTGAGGGCCCTGCAAACCGAGCCGCGACTCGCCCTGCACGGCTACCTTCGCCGGCGCAACCAGGAGGCCCGCCCCCCGACCTCCTCGCCGCCCAACGACGCGACCGCCCCCGAGTCCGCAGCGAAAGAGGCATCCGCTGGGGCGGCAGACCACTACCCTCCGCGGCCTGACCACCCAACCCGGCGAATCTTCCCGGTCGCAGCACTAGCTAGTAGCAGTCCATGCGCGATCCGTCGGTCGACGCCTCGGCGAACACGTGGAACCAGGTCCGGGGCACGGAGTCGGTCGGCTCGGGGCCGGGGTCCACCAGGTAGAACTCGCGGAGGTCGGCGGGTGACTCGAAAGTGACGATGACGCTCGGCCGGTCCGGGGATTCGAAGCAGGTGACGGGGGTCCGGCCCTCCGGCGCCGCCCCGATCCGTTGGACCGGATGCCAGCCCGCCGCCGGGAGTTCCCGTGCGTAGTACGCCAGCACGTCCGCGGCGTTCCCGTCGTACACGTACAGCCGATCCGCGCTCAGCCACGCGTCCCCGCTGTCATCGGTGCAGGTGGCCCCATCCGCTGCGCCGCCGTCGAGGGGCCTGGCCCCTGGCGGGTGCAGGTCCAGGGCCGGCAACTCATCGAGGGCGGCCACCTCCGGACCGGTGCCCTCACAGGTCGCGAAAGGGGAGAGGAAGGAGCATCCGCTCAGCGTGGCTCCGGCGAGCACGGTAGCGAGCAGCAGCCGCAACCCAATCATGTTCATGGCGGAATTATGCCCACCGCCCAGCTCCCAATATCCTCGCCGCAGGCAGCGCCCACCGAGGGTTTAGGCATACGAGCCCGATCGCGTTGAAGCGATGGATCACGTCACGAGCGGTGTCCTTGTCCGCCTGGACGAGCCGTGCGATGTCCGGGACGGTGCTGCCGTCGGCCGAGGCGAGCAGCATCATCGCGCGCCGGACCGAGCTGGTACTGCCCCGCCGGACAATGTGCTGGAGTTTCTGGCCCTCCTGCTCCGTCAGCCCGCGAACCCGGACTTGTTGCGCCATCCGCCTCCCCGCGCTGGCTGGAGAGCTCATTCCAACCAGCACAACGAGCAACCCCGGCGAAGCTTCCCGGCCACAGCACTGGACGACGGCGGCGCCCTCGGGCTTGCGGAGGGGTGGAGCTGTCCGCCCTGGACCTCGGCGGGCAGGGCGAAGTTGTAGCCGCCGTGGAGGTGGATGTGGGCGAACTTCAGCGGGGACCGGCGGGCGATGTCCTCGTCGCGTACGTTCGCAGCAATCGGCCCCGCTGCGCCGATGCTCAGCGGGGCCGAGTAACGCCACCCTGAATTGAGCAACAGCCGGGGCCGGTTGCCTCACCGGGTCCCGAGAGGGTCCGCGTTGGCGATGTGAGATTGCGGCCTGTAATAGCTGGTGGGTCCCGACCAGGTCTGGCTGTGCGCGTTGTAGATCCAGACAGCGATCTCGGTGATACCGCCCGAGTATGCAGAGCCGTCGAAGGTGAAGTTGTAGCTCACGCTCTCATTGACGGCGGGCAGGCCTTCGGTGGGGCGGGCTTGGCTGCCGACCCAGGAGGTGGGAGTGTACGCACTGAAATGGACCCTCGTTCCCGCGCCGCCGACGTCGGTCACTTTCCCTTGGACTTGAACGGAACGGTTGAACCAGGTCAGGTTGCCCGAGGCCGAGTGTGCGCCTAATCCGGAGGAAATGGCAAAGGGGGTGCTGGGGTAGGCGAGAGCGGGACTCGTGCTGAGCGCCGTGATCGCGGCGGCGCTTACCAGAGTCGTACCGATCTGTTTGAAACGCATGAGATCTCCTTGTGCCGAAGGAAGTCGTGCGTGCGTCAAAAAGCTACGCCATCACCAAGGTGCATGTGGTCGGGATGCCGAAATCCTTAGCCTTCGCCGCCTATCGGCCGGGCCGGGGCCGGCCGATAGGCGCCCCGGCGCCGACGGACCGTCAGCCGCCCACACGATCTTGCCCGCGCCCGCCACACCCAGGCCGGCTCCCAGGCCGAGATCCGGTCCAGGCGCGGCCGGTGGTGGCCGCGGCGTCGGGCGCGTCCGCGGCGGCCAGGGGCGGCCACGGCCGAGCCCAGACATCGAGTCCTCAGCGCAGGACGTTGGCCCAGTGGGCCAGGACCGAGGGAAGCTCGTTGGCGTCCACCCACGCGCGGAACAGTTGGTCGCTTTCGGCCCGCCGCTCCGGAGTGCCGACGTACACGGCGACAACCGCACGGTCGTGCATCAGCGCGTCGTCCCTCTGTCCGTTCAGCTCCTTCGACACGATCACGTACCCCTGGGGGTACGTCAGCGGTTCGATCTCGTACACGTCTTTGACTTCGGGGGCACCGGGATCTCCGTTTATGTTCATGGACAAGGAGCTTATGGCCGCTCCGCGCGCTTCGGGCCGAGATGGGTGATCCGCTCAATCAACTGACGTGGCCGTACCTGTACGAGAAACAGGGCCCGAGTTGACCCGTGAGCGCTGGGGTTGGCCCGAAGGGGCGTAGTGGTTGCCCCGCAGTCAACGCCCCCGTCCAGAGGGCGGTTGTGCGGCGAAGGAGGTGCGGTAGGCGCGTGGGCTGGTCGCCAGGCGGGATGTGAAGTGCTGGCGCATGGTGACCTCGCTGCCGAAACCGGAGCGGCGGGCGACCTCGGGCATGGGCAGGTCGGTGCGTTCGAGGAGTTTCTGGGCCGTCGCGACGCGGTGGTCCAGAAGCCAGCGCAGCGGGGTGGCTCCGGTGGCCGCCGCGAAGTGCCGGGCGAAGGAGCGCGGCGACATCCCGGCACGGGCGGCGAGTGCGGACACGGTGAGCGGCTCGTCGAGATGCGCCAGGGCGAAGGCGCGTACCTCGGCGAGTGCGTCCGCGTCGCGGTCGGCGTGCGGGGTCGGATGTTCGATGAACTGGGCCTGGGTGCCGGTCCGGAACGGTGCGGTGACCATGGACCGGGCGACCGTCGCGGCCGCCTCCGCGCCGTGCATGGCGCGTACCAGGTGCAGACACAGGTCGATGCCGGCGGCGGTGCCGGCGGACGTCCACAGATTGCTGTCCTCGACGAACAGGGCGTCCGGCTCGACCCGCACTCGTGGGTGCCGGGCCCGCAGCAGATCGGCCAGTGCCCAGTGGGTCAGCGCCCGGCGGCCGTCCAGCAGGCCCGCCTGGGCGAGCGTGAACGCTCCGCCGCACAGCGCGGCGATGGTGGTGCCCCGGACGTGAGCGCGGCGCAGTGCCGCGAGGACCGGCTCGGGTGCCGGGGTGACATGGTCGTCGAGGCCCGGTACGAGGATCAGCTCGGCGCGGGGTAGCCAGGCGAGGGTGCGGTCCGGTGTGAGCGCGAGCCCGCCGCGCATCGGTACCGGCTCGGGGCCGACGGCCACCCGGCGCAGCTCGAAGGCGGGCACCCCGCGGTCGGTGCGGTCCGCGCCCCACACCTCGGTGATCACCGAGACGTCGAAGGCGCGGATGCCGGGGAAGGCGAGCAGGGCGATGCGGTGGGCGGGGGCGGGTTGCGTCACCGTGGCAGTAAACCATCGATCGCTGTCTTTCCGCCTCCTGTGAACAGGTACGGCCCGGCGGCAGGATCATGGGCATGGAGATCACACAGAACGCGGCGCTGGTAGTGGTGGACGTGCAGAAGGGCTTCGACGAGTCGGAGTTCTGGGGCCCGCGCAACAACCCGGCCGCCGACGAGAACATCGCTTCCCTGATCGCGGCCTGGCAGGACACGGACCGGCCGGTCGTCTTCGTGCGGCACGACTCCCAGGAGCCCGGCTCGCCACTGCGGACCGGGGGCGAGGGCAACGACTTCAAGGCATACGTCGAGGAGCGGCGCGGTAAGGGCGGAGGGCCGGAGCTGCTCGTCACCAAGTCCGTGAACTCGGCGTTCTACGGCGCTCCCGACCTTGACGACTGGTTCAAGGCGGCGGGTATCACCCAGGCCGTACTGGCCGGTATCCAGACCAACATGTGCGTGGAGACCACCGCCCGCATGGGCGGCAACCTCGGCTACGACGTGCTGGTCGCCCTCGACGCCACCCACACCTTCGACCTGACCGGCCCGAACGGCTGGCGCCTGACGGCCGACGAGCTGGCCCGGGCGAGTGCCGTCTCTCTGCACGGAGGGGGCTTCGCCCGGGTGGTGACGACCAGCGAGCTGGTGGCCGCCGTCCGCTCCTGACGCCCCGGATCAGCCATTCGCGCCGCCCGCCGCGCCGAGGCCTTCCGCGCGGTGTGCGCGGGCGGCCGGCGGGGCGCCGCGCAGTACGCGCTGGACTGGGCAGTGATCGGCGACGGGCCTCTGCACGAGACGGATATCGACCTCGTCGGCCCGCGCGCGGACTGGACCGCGTACCTGTCCGTCGTACGCGACACGGCCGTGCCGCCGACGGAGTCCTTGGCCGCGCTCCTGGTCGAGATGACCAAGCAACTGAACGCCACGGCCGCGGACGCGCCGCGCGCGGTCGGGGAGTTGGAGCGGGTCGCCGCCCGCGTCGGCCGGGCGGCAGCCGGCGCGGTCCGCGACGACCCGATGCCCGCCGAGACGGTGGCCCCCGCGCTCGGCACCACCGGCTCCCAAGCCCTGGTCCTGCCCCTGAGCGCGCAGGACCGGTGACGGCACGTGCCCCAACACCAACCCGATCCACGATCTCCTGAATTCAGCTTTCCGTGTACTGTTGGAGGGTGCTGACAGTCGCCCCTGACGTCGAGGCCCTGGCCCGCTTCGGCCGCGCCCTCGCCGACCCGATCCGCTGCCGGATCCTGCTCGCCTTGCGCGAGGCGCCGGCCTATCCCTCCGACCTCGCCGAGGCCATCGGTGTCTCCCGGACCCGGCTCTCCAACCACCTGACCTGCCTACGGGACTGCGGCCTGGTCGTCGCGGCCCCCGACGGCCGACGCACCCGCTACGAACTCGCCGACGCCCGCCTCGGCCACGCCCTGGACGACCTGCGCCAGGCCGTCGTGGCGGTCGAGCACGACAAGACCTGCCCTGACGCGGACACGAAGGGCTGCTGCTGATGGCCTCCATATCCCTGGAGCCGTCCCCGGCCCGCCGCGAGGCGCTCGCCCGCCGGATACGGCTGCTGGTCGCGGCCACCATCACCTACAACGTCATCGAGGCGATCGTCGCCATCACGGCCGGGACGATCGCCTCGTCCACCGCGCTGATCGGCTTCGGCCTGGACTCGGTCATCGAGGTGTCCTCCGCCGCCGCGGTGGCCTGGCAGTTCTCCGCTCGCGAGCACGCCGTGCGCGAGGCGCGGGAGAAGACCACGCTGCGGATCATCGCGGTCTCCTTCTTCGGTCTGGCCGCCTATGTGGCTTTCGACGCCGTCCGCGCGCTGAGCGGCACCGGTGAAGCACAGCCGTCCGTCCCCGGCATCGTCATCGCCGCCCTCTCGCTGGCGGTCATGCCGTTCCTGTCCGCGGCCCAGCGCAGCGCCGGACGTGAACTCGGCTCGGCCTCCGCGGTCGCGGACTCCAAGCAGACCCTGCTGTGCACCTACCTCTCCGCCGTCCTCCTGGCGGGCCTGATCCTCAACGCCACCCTCGGCTGGTCCTGGGCGGACCCGATCGCCGCCCTCGCCATCGCCGCCATCGCCGTCAAGGAAGGCCGCGATGCCTGGCAGGGCAAGGGCTGCTGCGCCCCCACCACCCCGACGGCATCGACGGCCGGTCCCGCAGCCTGCGGCTGCCGACCGGGCTGCACCTGCTGCGCCCCGACGGCGGAGGCAGGCCGGTGAACGCCTGGGCGTGGTCGGCGCTGGTCCTCCATCTGGGGTGGGCGGGGTTCGCCTTCGGTATCCGCGCCGTGATCCAGCGACGTCGTACCGGGGACGCGGGCTTCCGCGGGATCTCCGGCCGTCCCGGCGAGGCCTCCTGGTGGGCCGGGGCGCTGTTCGCCGCCGCGCTACTGGGCGGAGCGGCCGCTCCGGTCGCGGCGCTCGCCGGGCTTCCCACCTTCGAGGGCGGCAAGCCGCTGCACGCGACCGGCCTGGCCCTCACCGTGGCCGGGACGGCACTCACCACCGCAGCCCAGATGGCCATGGGTGCCTCGTGGCGGGTGGGCGTGGACGGAGGGGAACGCACCGCGCTGGTCACCTCCGGGGTGTTCGCACACGTCCGCAACCCGGTCTTCACCGCGATGGCCGTCACCGCGCTGGGGCTCGGGCTGATGGTGCCCAACGTGATCGCGGGCGCCGCGCTGGTGGCTCTCATCGCGGCGGTGCAGTTGCAGGTCCGGGTGGTCGAGGAGCCCTACCTCGCATCCGTCCACGCGGACGACTACGCCGCCTACAGCGCCGGCACCGGGCGCTTCCTGCCCGGTCTGGGACGGCGTACAGCCTGATCCGTGGCCCCCGGGGGCGCGCTCAGGGCTTGCAACCGGTACCCGGGTACAGGTTTACCGTCGGAGGTGTCCCCAGCCTCGGGGACGTGACGACGGGAGTGAGTGCCATGAGCGATCCGGAGTGGGTGCCGCGGTCCTGCGCGCTGCCCGCCGAGGAGCGGCCCCTGCGGGTGGGGGAGTGGGACGCGTTGTTCGCGGAGCGGCTGACCGCGTTGTCCAGGCCGGAGCCGCTGCGGCTGCACTTCGAGCTGGCCGCCGGCCCGGACGTCGAGGAGCGGGTGCGGGATCTGGTGGCGCGGGAGAGCGGCTGCTGCTCGTTCTTCACCTTCACCGTCACCCCGGGCGAGGACCTGACCGGCTTGGACATCGCGGTGGACCCGGCGCACGAGCCGGTCCTGGACGCCCTCGCCGCACGGACCGCCGCCGCGGGGCAGCAGTGAGCGCGGGGCTGCGCAGCGGGCAGGTCGCCGACGCGGCCGGGGTGAACATCCAGACCCTGCGCTACTACGAGCGGCGCGGCCTGCTGGCCGAGCCGGACCGGAGCAACGGCGGGCACCGCCTCCACGGCGAGGACGCGGTGACGGCCCTGCGGGTGATCAAGGCCGCCCAGCGCCTCGGCTTCACCCTGGACGAGGTCGCCGAGCTGCTGGAGGCCGGCCGCCACCGCCACGGCCGCCCCGTCGCCGGTCTCCAGGTGCGGGCGGCGGCCAAGCTCGCCGAGGTCGACGCGAAGATCGCCGACCTCACCACCATCCGTACCGCCCTGGCCACGGCTGTCGACGCGGGCTGCGACGACCTGACCGTCTGCGCCCGAAGCGCCTGCTGCCCCATCCCCTTCACCGGCCTGGCCAAGGAGCGTCATGCCGGACCCTGCTGCTGAGCCCCGCCCCCGCCGCGCCCCGAAAGCCCTGCCGCGCCTGGCTGGTCCGGCAGGGGATCCGCGAGTACAAGGGCACGCACTTGGCTCGTGGAGGTCAGGAGCTGCGCGGGGCTACCAGGCCGGACTCGTAGGCGAGGACCACGAGCTGGGCTCGGTCGCGGGCATGAAGTTTCGCCATGGCCCGGTTGATGTGGGTCTTGGCCGTCATCGGGCTGATCACCATGCGGCCCGCGATCTCGTCGTTGGACAGGCCCTGCGCCACCAGAGCGACGGCCTCGCGCTCGCGGCTGGTCAACTCCGCAAGCCCGGTTCCGGTGCCGATGGCGAGTGGCTGGCTGACGTACCTGTTGATCAGTTTCCGGGTGATCGACGGTGCCAGCAAGGCGTCGCCGCGCGCCGCGACGCGCACGGCGTGCAGGAAATCCTCCGGCACGATGTCCTTGACGAGGAAGCCGGCGGCGCCGGCACGAAGCGCGTTGAAGACGTACTCGTCCAAGCCGTAGTTGGTCAGGATGACGACGTGCACCCCGGACAAGGCAGGGTCGGCGGCGATGCGCCGGGTTGCCTCGATGCCGTCGACGAGCGGCATCTGGATGTCGATGACAGCGACGTCGGGCAGGTGCTTCCTGGCCAGGTCCACTCCTTCCTGTCCGTTGGCGGCCTCGGCCACCACCTGGATGTCGTCTTCGAGGTCGAGGAACGCGCGGAACCCGCTGCGGATGAGTGGCTGGTCGTCGACCAGCAGGACACGGATCATGACGCCTGGTCCACCGGGAGTTCGGCCTGGACGGTGAAGCCGCCCTCGTCGCGTGGTTGCGCGCGCAGCCGGCCGCCGAGTGCGGTGACTCGCTCGCGCATGCCGATCAGCCCGAGGCCGGGTGTGAGGGTGGTGTGCGGCGTCGCCCTGCCGTCATCGTCGATGCGTACGGCGAGGGTGTCCGGACGGCAGTCGATCCGCACCGACGCCGTCGCGGCATCGGCGTGACGGGCGATATTGGTGAGCGACTCCTGAACGATCCGGTAGACGGTCCGATCCACCGCGGCCGGCATGCCATGCCGCCGGCCCCCGATCGTCAGCGTCGCGTCCAGGCCGATGGCGCGGGCCCGTTCCACCATCTCCGGGACGTCGTCGAGCCCGCGCGGTGGGGTCGTGTCATCGTCGCGAAGCGCCTCCAGAGTCGCTCGTAGCTCCCGGCTCGCCTCACGTCCGGCCTCCTGGATCGCCAGCAGGGCCGGTGGCACCTCCTCGCCCCGCTTGCGGGCCACGTGCACGGCGGCTTCGGCCTGGACCTTGATGACCGAGATCTGATGGGTGAGGGAGTCGTGCAACTCCCGCGCGATACGGAGCCGCTCCTCGTCTGCGCGGCGCCGCGCGGTCTCCTCCCGGGTTCGCTCCGCCTCGTCCGCCCGCCGCTCGGCCTGTCGCAGCGCCTCGCCCGCGGCGGCGGCCGCGATCAGCCAGGCAATCTCCAAAGCGCCCCGGGCCTGAGCGAACGCCGCCCCTGTGTCGTGCAGGCCCGACGCCAGGGCCGCGAGGGGAAGCATCGCCAGCACCGCCACGCTCGTGGCCACCGTGGCGGTGCGATGGCCCGACCGCACCGCGGCGTACACCGCGAACAGGTACGCGACAGCAGCCACATCGAAACCCACCGACTGGTACCCCACCGCACACAGCCCCGTCACGGCCAGGACCGTGACAGGAGCCCGGCGGCGCACCGCCAGTGCAAGGCCGCCGGCGGTCAGCAGCGCGTACCCGAGCATGTCGATGTTCGTGGTGGATCGCTGCCCGGACAGCCCCGTGACCAGCAGCGCCGCCGCCACCCCGACAGCGATGACCCCGTCTGCGAAACGGGCCCGTACAGCGGGCTCACCTGCACTCATGCGCGCACCCTAGCTGGCTGCCACCCCGCGCCGAGTCCTCCTCCGGGACGAGCGGCTGACTACCGCACGCGCTGTACCTTCGCGCCACCTGCGCCGTCGGCGGCAGGGCGAAGTGTCTGCGTCCGCCGGACGACCGGGACAGGTTGCGGCAGACATGCTCAGGCGTCACCCCGTCACAGCAAGAGAAGGAGCACCACGATGTCCGTCCGTCGTCTGCTTGCCGCCACCGCGGCCGCCCTGATCGTGAGCATCGGCCTCGCCGCACCGGCCGCGCACGCCGCGGTACAGCCTGCCGCCGCCGGCTTCTACGACTTCAGCCTCGGACGACTCGGAGCCACCACGGGCGCCCTGGCAGGGCTGGCCGGCGTGGTCATCGGCGGACTGACCCTGGCCCGCCCCGCAGGCCGTCCCGGTGCTGCCAACCGATCACTCGTGGCCATAGCGGCCGGGCTGGTCGCCATGGCGCTCGGCGGACTCGTCGCGGCCACCGCCGACCACGGGATCGGCACCGGCAACGGACGCGGCGGCGCCTACGTGGCCCTACTGGTGGGGTTGATCGCCGCGGCCGTCGGAGGGCGGGCACTGGCCCGCACCCGCGCCGCGTCGGCGTGAACGGTCGGTGCGGCACGGGGGCGGCGGTGGGGATCGGGGGTCAGAGGGTGCGGCGCATGCAGACCCGCGGCCAGCGGTCCAGGCCGTGCGCGGTCTCGGCCGCGCGGATCTCCAGCAGCCCCGGGGTCAGCTCCTCCCCGCCCAGAGTCCGGAAGCCGCAGCGCGCCGCGTAGTACGGCGCGTTCCACGGCACGTCGGTGAACGTGGTCAGGGTCAGGGCGCGTACGCCCTCGCGTACCGCGTGGTCGGCCAGCCGGTCGATCAGAGCCCGGCCGACGCCCCGGCGGGCGCTGCCCGGATCCACCGACACCTGCTCGACGTGCAGAGCGCCGTCCACACGGTCGGCGATCAGGTACCCGACCGGGCTGTCGGCGGCGTCGACCGCGACCCAGGCCAGACCGGACCGCACATAGCGCGCGAGTTCGTCGAGGGGGAGCGGGTCGTCGTCGGCGACCTCCGCCATGCCGACGTCGCGGAAGCACAGCCCTGCCGCCCGCTCGATGTCCTGGAGTAGGTGCAGCTCATCGGCCCGCGCCGCTCGTATCCGCATGCCCGCATTGTGCGAGATCCGGACCCGCCGCGCCGGGCTATTTCCGGTCGACGCGCACCGGACCGGGCCCGTACGCCCTGACGCGGGCCTCGGCCCGCGTCAGGGCGGGTCCAGGGTGACGCGGGCCAGCACCGGGAGGTGGTCGCTTCCGGTGGCGGACAGGGTCCGGACGTCCCGGACGGCGGCCGAACGGGCCAGGACATGGTCGATCCGCGACAGCGGGAACGACGCGGGCCAGCTGAAGGCGAACCCTCCTCGGGGCGCGCCCGTCCGCGAGGTGACGGGCGCCAGCCCGCGGTCGTCGAGCGTGCTGTTCAGGTCGCCGAGCAGGATCACCCGCTCCAGCGGCTCGGCGGCGAGGGCCGCGCCCAGCATCCGTGCGCTCTCGTCCCGGGGGCCGGAGCCGAAGCCGGCGGGGCCGAGGCGTACGGAGGGCAGGTGGGCCACGTACACGGCGACCTCGCCCCGCGGTGTGCGCACGGTGGCCCGGAGGCCGCGGTTCCAGCCCTCGTCGAATCCCCGGGGGCGGATGTCCGTGCGCCGGGTGTCCGCCAGCGGGTGCTTCGACCAGAGCCCGACCGTGCCCTCCACCACGTGGTACGGGTAGCGGCCCGCCAGGGCCGCCTCGTACACCGGCAGCGCGGATGGCGTCAGCTCCTCCAGGGCGACGAGGTCCGGTGCCGGGGCGGTCAGGGTGCGGGCGGTGCCGGCTGGATCGGCGTTCTCGTCGCTGACGTTGTGCTGGACCACCACGAGGTCCGGCGCACCGGGATCCGCGGGCAGCAGCATCGCGCCGAAGAGGAAACTCCAGGCCGTCGCGGGCAGCAGTACGGCCACCAGCGCGAGAGCCGACCGGCGCACCAGCGCCGCGGCCAGCAGGGGCACCACGGCCAGCCCGAGCCACGGCAGGAAGGCTTCCAGCAGACTGCCCGGGCGGCCCGGGGAATTCGGCACGGCGCCGTGGAACGCCAGCAGTCCCGCCGTCAGTACGGCGAGCGCCGCCGGCACCCGCCCGCGCGCGCCCCACCCGGCCCCACCGCCCACCCGCTCCACCACGTCCCACCCGTTCGTTCGCCTCGGACCCTGGGGTCAGCCGTCCCGCAGCGATGAGCACGACGTGCCCGGTACGACGCGCAGGGCGGCGCGGGGGTTCCCGCTGGGCGGGGCCGGTGTGGTGGGCGGGGCCGGTGTGCGCGGGGCGGCGGTGCGGCAGCGTGGCGGGACCGATCCGCTGCTCCGGGGGCCGGTCGGCTCGCTCCCGGGCCGGTCGGCCGCTTCCGGGGCGGTCGCGCGGACCGCCCGGCGCGGCCTCTCACCGGCCGGCCGTTCAGCGGCACCCGCCGCGGCGAATCCGTCTGCGCCGGATCAGGACACCGGCGGCGGCGCCGGCCAGGGCGGTGGCCGCCACGCCGGCGGTGGTCCACCAGACGGCCTGGCCGGAGGATGCGGAGGCGGACTCCGCGTCCTGCGACGCGGTGGCGGACGGAGACGAGGGCGACGACGGCGACGAGGGCGACGACGGCGACGCGGACGCGACCGGCGACGAGGGCCCGGCCACCGGGGGAGCCGTGGCCGCACCGGTGCCGGGTGGGGTGGCGCCCGGCGGTGCCGGGTCCACCACGGGCACGGCGACTTCGAGTTCACCGTGTCCGAGAGCCGGGAACCCCACGTCGACGCCGACCTTCCATATCCCGGGCGGCAGCACTTCCGTGGTCGTCCAGCTCGCCGGGGACGCGGCGCGGTCGCGCACCAGGCGCCAGGGCCCGAGTGTGCGGGACCCGTCGACGCTCACGGCGTTCACGGTGGCCGCGACGGACTCCTCCACGGCGTCCCCGTCGTTCTCCCAGGTGACGTCGACGGTGACACGGCCCTCCCGTTGCCCGGTCACCACCACTTTCACGGTGTCGCCGTGGGCGTGGACGGGGGTCGGGGCCAGGAGCAGCAGGCCGACTGCGGCCAGGACGGTCGAGAAGGCGATTCGTATGCGCATCGTCGCGGTTCTCCGGTCGGTCGAGGTGGGAGGGGTCCGGCGCACGGCCGCGTGGCGCGACCGTCCGCCGGGGTGGTGCACGCACATGTCGTCAGGCCGTCACGGCGTGGCGCCGTCACGGCGCCACGCCGTCGAGCGGCCGGACGGGCGGCCGGTCAGCCGGCCTTCTGGACGTTCCACAGCTGCGCCGGGCGGCCGTCCGCGCGCTGGAGGTCCAGCAGCCAGGTCCCGTAGTACGGGCGGCTGCTGACGGTGAGGGCGAAACTGCCCCCGGGATCCGTGACGGTCATGGCGCCGCCGCGGGAGGTCAGTCGCCAGGCCTGGGCGCCGTTGGAGCCGCAGGGCTGCTGCGCGACCCACATGCCCGCGGCCGGAGTACCGCCCGGCTGGAGGCACTTGCCGGAGACGGCGGACCGGATCCGGACCTGCCCGCTGCCCGCGTCGTCGAAGAACCACTGCTGCTGCGCGTACCCGTTGGCGCGGCCGCCGACGAGCACCGCGCCGTCGCCGGTGCGGCCGCCCCAGACCTCGGCGGCCATGCCCGTGCTGCCGTTGCCGAGCAGGTAACGGGTGCCGGGGGTCGTCGCGCCGCCTCCGGTGCCGGCCGTGCGGAACGACGTGGCCTTGCCGGGCCCGCTGTCCTTGCCGGTTCCGTAGCGGACGGAGACGGTGACCTTGTACGAGGTGTCGGGCCGGAGGTTGTAGACGCGCAGCGCCGTCGACTGGACCCAGGTCAGGTGCTTGCCGTCCAGGACGACCTGGTACCAGGCGGCGCCCTCGACCTTGGGCCAGCTCAGTACGGCCGAGTCCGAGCGGATCTGGTTGGCCGTCACGGCCGGGCCGCCGGTGGGCTGCTTGGTCGGACCGGGAGTGGGCTTGGCGGTCGGCTTGGTGGTCGGAGTCGGGGAGGGGTTGGGACCGGGGTCCGTGCCGCCACCGCCGCCCTTCGCGCGCATCAGGAACTGGTTGTCCGCGATGTTCCAGTGCGTGGCCAGGTAGCTGCCGGACTTCGGACTGGTGTGGAAGTAGTCGTCGTGGTTGCAGTCGAGGATGTTCTCGGCGGCCTGGTTGGTGCAGATGCTGCGCATCTTGGGGTAGTACGGGGAGTCCGAGTAGCACATGACGTCGTACTCGTCGGTGCAGTGCGCGCCGCGGCTGGTGTTCGGGGCGCTGTTGTTGACGGCGCCGAGGTTGTGTCCCAGTTCGTGCGCGGCGGTGTGGCCGCCCCAGCAGCCGGAGTCGGTGCGCCCGTACGAGGGCCCGAAGTTGCTCAGGTTGGCCTGACCGGGGCGCTCGTCGCCGTTGAACGTGCCGATGCCGCAGTAGACCTGCGAGTCAGCGAAGATCATGTACTTGCGGTCGCGGCGGTCCAGGCCCTTGGCGGCGAGTGCGCGGTTGGTCGCGCTGAACTCGCCCATTGCCGCGTCGGGAAGCTCGATGTTGAGCACGGTCGGGGTGCAGTCGGCGGCCGTCACGTAGCGGATGTGCCGCACGCCGCCGGTCTCCTGGGCGCTGGCCGAGTAGATGAGGTCGGCATCGGCCGCCCACTTGCGGAAGGACGCGACGTACTCGGAGTACCGGTCGCGGCCCGGGCCGTGGATGTAGACGACCTGGACGCGGTTGCCGGTGCTGCCGTCGCCTTCGCACTGGACGGTCTGCCCGGCGGGGCCGGCGGCGACCGCCTGGCCCTGGGCCGCGGCGGCCGGGGCCGGCTCGGGGGCGGTGGCCGCGGCGCTGCCGGCGTCGGCCGCGGGCGCGTCCTGAGGACGCCCGCCGCCTTCCGTGGTGGCCGGGTCGTCGGTCGCGGGCCGGGCCGGGTCGGCGGCGGGCGCCGTGGTCTTGACCGCCGGCGGGATGTCCTTCTTGATGTCGACGCCCTTGGGCGGGGCGTCGGGGCCGTGCGTGCAGTGCCCGGCGTCGGTACGGAACACCCCGACGCAGGGGTCGCCCTTCGGGGCGGCCTGGAGGCCGTTGTAGACCATGCCCCGCGCGTCCTCGTTGGCGGGCGCGGCCGCGACGGGTTCGGGCTCCTGGTCCCGTGCGGGCGCGGCGGCCGGGGCGGCGGCCTCCGCCGCCTGGACGGGAGCCACTGCCTGGGCGTCGTCGCCGAGTCCGGAGTAGGCGATACCGGTGGCGATCACCGCCGCCGTCGCCATGGCGGCGGTGACGAGTATCAACCGCCGGGGCTTGCGGCGGTGTTCACGCCGTCTGCGACGTCCTGTCATGGGCACCTCAAATCGAAGTCGGATAGGTGGGTGCGCGGAAGCCTGCCAGACGAATGCGCCGGAGAATTCGGACAAAGAGGGGTGTGGTCCGAGATATCGTTCCGTTACCTGTGTGCATAATTTGACGAACCATCAATATGCAGCAAAATCAAGGTAGTTACGCGCGTCGCGCATCAATGGTCCAGGCCTTTTCGAACCGGTTGTTATCAAATCGAGATAAGCTTTGAGGCTTATTGACGGGAATTCAGTCAGGGATTCACCTATTTATCACCTGTCGAATTCTCTTCGTCACGAGCTGTGAGGAACCGAGCCCTCCGGTGCGTGCCGCAGGGCTCCACGGGACCGGACTCCGCCTCCCGGGCACGGTGTTGGCGCGCCCGGTGCTCCATCGCCTGCCCGGCCGCCGCCCGCCGCCCGCCGCCCGCCCGCCGTGCAGCGGTCCGCGCCTCGGCGCCCCGCGCCGCCCGCGCCGCGGAACCGGTGAAGTCGCCGATGTGCGCGCCCCGGGTCCGCCGCCACCGTGTCCCTACCGCCGACTCACGCGGCGGTAGCCACCCGGTGCGCCCGACAGCCGGGGACCGCGGTACCCGATCCCCCCGCCGGCGTGGCTCCCCCCACCACCGAGAGGACCCCCTCGTGCGACACCTCCCCCTCCTCCCGCGCCGCCGGGCCACCGCGAAGTTCCGCTCGCGCACGGTCCGTACGGGCCTGGCCTCCACCCTGCTGGCCGGCGCCCTGTGCACCGCGCTGATACCGAGCGCCCACGCCGCCGACAACCCGTACGAACGCGGACCCGCCCCCACCGTCGCGAGCATCGAGGCCTCCCGCGGCACCTACGCCGTCGGCCAGGCCACCGTCTCCTCGCTGAGCGTCTCGGGCTTCGGCGGCGGCACCATCTACTACCCGACCGCCACCGCGGACGGCACCTTCGGGGCCATCGCCATCTCGCCCGGCTTCACCGCCAGCCAGTCCACCATCGCCTGGCTCGGCCCCCGCCTCGCCTCACAGGGCTTCGTCGTCTTCACCATCGACACCAACTCCCGCTACGACCAGCCTTCCAGCCGCGGCGAGCAGCTCCTCGCGGCGCTCGACTACCTGACCGGGAGCAGCGCCGTCCGCACCCGCGTCGACAGCACGCGGCTCGGCGTCATGGGCCACTCGATGGGCGGCGGCGGCGCCCTGGAGGCCGCCAAGACGCGCCCGTCGCTGCAGGCGGCGATCCCGCTGACCGGATGGAACACCGACAAGACGTGGTCCGAGGTGCGGACACCCACGCTGGTGGTGGGCGCCGACGGGGACACCATCGCCCCCGTCTCCTCGCACTCGGAGCCCTTCTACACCTCGCTGCCCAGCACCCTCGACAAGGCGTACCTGGAACTCAACGGCGCCACGCACACCACGCCCAACACCTCGAACACGACCATCGCCAAGTACAGCCTCTCCTGGCTCAAGCGGTTCATCGACAACGACACCCGTTACGAGCAGTTCCTCTGCCCGCTGCCGCGACCGAGCCTGACCATCGAGGAGTACCGCGGCACCTGCCCGCACACCTCCTGACACCCGCCGGCCGGTCGCCGGTGGCAGCGGCGGGGACGCCCGCGATGCCGCCGGCGACCGCCGTACGCGGGTACGCCCTGTACCGCCGCACAGCGGAGGGCCGCTCCCGTTGGGAGCCGGTCCAGCGTGTCCGCGGCCGCCGAGGTACGTGCGGACGCGAGACTTCCGGGCCCGGTTACGCGCCCGTAACGTACACGGCCGTGACCTCATCGACGACCGTGCGCAAACCGCTCACGCTCTACGGCCGCAGTGGCGAACTGGCAGCTTTGGACTCCATGTTGAGCCGCCTGAGACACGGCTGCGGCAGCACGCTCGTCCTCGGGGCTGCGCCCGGCCTGGGCCGGACGGCCCTCGTGCGGCACGCCGTGGACGGCTACCGCGACGGGCCCGTCCTGCACGCCCGCGCCGCGCCCGCCGAACAGCCGCTGCCGTACAGCGGTCTGCACGCCCTGCTCTGCTCGGCTCCCGACCCGCTCCCCCCGCGGGCCGCCGACGTCCTGCGCCCGGACCTCGCGCCCACCGCACTCCTCGGCCTGCTCCACACCCTCGGGCAGCGCCGTCCGCTACTGGTCTGCGTCGACGACGCCCACCTCTGGGACCGCGCCTCGCGGGCCGCGCTCGGCTTCGCCGCCCGTCGCCTCGACCCGGGCCGCGGAGTCTGCCTCCTGATCACCGAAGGCCAGTACCCGGAAGCGGACGACCACTTGGGCGGCCTGGAGCGCCTCCGGCTGGGCCCGCTCGACGAACAGGCCGCCACCGCCCTCGTCGACCGGCTGACCGACGGGCGAACCGCCCCCGCCGTACGGGAGGAGCTGCGGCGCGAGGCGGCCGGGAATCCGACGATCCTCAGCGCGGCGGCCGCACGGCTCACCCCGGACCAACTGGCGGGCCGCGCCCCTCTTCCGCGCCCCCTGCCGGGGACCGGGCGTATACGGGAGGCCTACACCGCCCTCCTCGACAGCCTGCCCGGGGACACCCGCCTGCTCCTGCTGTTCGCCGCCGCCGCGCAGGAGCACGAACCCCACGGCACCGGCGCGGACGCGGCGCTGCTGACCCGCGCCGGGCAGGCGGCGGGGCTCGACCCCGGCCGCCTGGAACCCGCCGAGCGGGCGGGCGCCGTGCACGACGACGGCGCACGGGTCCACTTCGCCCACCCGCTGCTGCGCGCCGCGCTGCTGCGCGGCGTCCCGGTCGCCCGCCGCCGCGCCGCGCACCTCCTGCTGGCCGCGCTGCTCGACGGCCCCCACCGCGCACTTCCGCGCCTCGTCCAGCAGGCCTGTGCCGCGGACGGCCACGACCCGGCGCTGGCACGGGCGCTGGTACGGGCCGCCGTCGCTCCCCGGCCGCACGCGGAGCGGTCCGTCGCGCTGGCCCGCTCCGCGCTGCTCTCCGCTGATGAGACCCTGCGCGGCGCCCGGCTGGCCGCCGCGGCGGAGCAGGCCTGGCACGGCGGGGACCCGGGACGGGCCCGTGACCTCCTGGCCCAGGTGCGCGCCGTACCGGCGCCCGGGCACGCCCACTACGTGCGCGGGCTCCTCGCCCTGCGCGACGGGCCGGCCGCCGACGCCCTGGAAGCGCTGCTCACCGCGTCGGCGCTGCTGGCCCCGTACGACGCCGAGCGCGCCGTGCAGGCCCTGCTGGGCGCGCTGGAGGCCGCGTGGGCGATGGGGGACGTGCCCGCCTGCCTGGACGCGCTCCGCCGGATACCGGCCCCGCAGCCCGACCCGGCGCTGGAGCGGTACCGGACCGGGCTGTGCGCGGTCCTCGGTGGCGGGCCGCGCGGGGAGGGCCGGGACCTGCTGCGCGTCCGGCCCGGCTCCGAGACCGCCGCCGATCCGGCCGCCCTGCTGCGTACGGCGGGAGCAGCGCTCGTCCTCGGCGAGATCGACACGGCGTGCCGGACGGGGGCCAGGGCGCTGGCCGCCGTCCGCGTCCACGGACCGGAGTCCCTGCTGCCGCAGGCGCTGGAGCACCTCGCGTACGCCGAACTGCGGGCAGGCCGGCACGCGCGCGCCCGCGCCCACGCCGAGGAGGGACTGCCGGCCGCCCACCGGCTGGGCCAGCGCAACAAGGCGGCGCACCTGCACGCCGTGCTGGCCCTCGCCGCGTCCGTCGAGGGCGG
Source organism: Streptomyces sp. NPDC058662 (assembly GCF_042716255.1). Taxonomy (NCBI): domain Bacteria; kingdom Bacillati; phylum Actinomycetota; class Actinomycetes; order Kitasatosporales; family Streptomycetaceae; genus Streptomyces; species Streptomyces sp. NPDC058662. The sequence continues at coordinate 127,349 of NZ_JBHXRU010000003.1, forward strand.
TGCGGCCGCGTGCGCCGAGCATGCCGGGGCCGCGGCGTCGGTCTCCGGTCCGCACGGCCTCGCCCAGGCCGCCACCCTGGCCACCTGGGCGCTGGCCCGCGCCGACCTGGCCGAGGGGCGGTCCGCCGAGGCCGCCGCCCGGCTCCGGCCACTGGTCGCTCCCGGGCCCCTGCGCGGGCACTTCGCGGCCCGGATGCTGCTGGTGCCCTGCTTCGTGGAGGCCGCGGCGCTCGCGGGCCGCGGGGCCGGGACCGCGGCGGCGGCAGCGGCGGTCGAGGAGTTCGCGCGGTGGGCGGCCGCTACCGCGGACCCCCAGGCCCCCGCCCAGCTCGCGCGGTGCCGGGCACTGCTGGCTCCCGCCCATGAGGCGGCCGCCCGCTACCAGGAGGCACTCGGCCACCACGCCGCCGCGGGCGGTGACTTCGAGGGCGCCCGCACCCGGTTGCTCTACGGGCAGTGGCTGCGCAGGCAGCGCAGGACGAGGGAGGCGCGCGGCCCCCTGCGGGACGCGCTGGTCGCCTTCGAACGCTGCGGCGCCCGCGTCTGGGCCGAGCGGGCCGCGGGGGAGCTGCGGGCCGCGGGTGAGGCGGTGCCGGTGGAGGGCGGTCCCGGGCCGCTGGACCAGCTGACTCCGCAGCAGCAGCGCATCGCCCGGTGCGTGGCGCAGGGCGCGACGAACCGGGAGGTGGCGAGCCGGCTCTCGCTCAGCCCCCGTACCGTCGACCACCACCTGCGGAACGTCTTCGCCCTCCTGGGCGTGCGCTCGCGGTTCGACCTGGCCCGCTTGCTGGATCGCGCGTCCGCGGACCCGGCCGGGACGGAGCCCGTACCCGGGTCCGGGGCGGGCGCGGCCCGGCGCTGAGCGCCGCCCGCGGCGCCGCGCGCGGCCCCGTACCGCGGAGCGTCACTGCTCGCCGAGGGCCATCCACTTCCCCGGGTGCGCGAGCGGGGTGAAGCCGACCTGGGCGTACACCTCGTGGGCGTCGGCCGTCGCCAGCAGGATCCGCCGCAGCCCGTACGGTTCGAGGTGCTCGCGCACCGCCCGGGCCAGTGCCGTACCGAGGCCCTTGCCGCGGGCGTCGGGGGCGATGAACACGTCGCAGAGCCAGCCGAAGGTGGTCATGTCCGTGACCACGCGGGCGTAGCCGTGCTGGGCGCCCGAAGCGCTCTCGTACACACCGAAGTTCAGCGAGTGCGCGATGGCCGAATCCTGCTTCGCGCGGCTGCGGCCGAGGGCCCAGTACGAGTCCTCGGAGAGCCAGCGGTGGATCAGGGCGGCGTCGAGCCGGGCCGGGTCGGTGGAGATCTCGTACCCGGCGGGGAGGTCGTGGTCCATGCCGTGATCCAAGCAATCCGGACGCCCTCGCGGCCAGCGGTTTTCAGCGGGGGCGGTGCGGGCTGCCGGGGGCACTCACGCGACGCGTCCCGGCGGGATCGCGGACGGCGGGGCCGCGTCCGCGCCGCGGTCCCCGGCCCCCCGGTCGCCGCGGGGAGCGCGGTCGCCGCGCCGGTGCCCTCCTGGTGGAGAGGTGTTTTCCGGCGCCCCGAAAAGCGCCGTTCCTTGATCAAGAATCCCATTCGAACGAAGGTGTTGTGACGCGTGTCTCCGTTCGATACGATCGCCCCCTCAGCGGCCGTAAGTCCATATATTTCAGGGGGCATTGTGGGTGCGTCCGCGTCAGAATTACCGTTAGAGCGGGATTCTTGATGGGTGAGGCCGAGGAGAAATTAAGACCTTCCGGCCCTGAATTACCCTTAAGCCCATCCCCTTCTTCCTCCCCGTTACGCAGACGAGATTTCTGCCTCTTCTGGACAGCGGGCGCCGTCGACGGTCTCGGCACCTGCGCCTCCTCCCTCTTCCTTCCGCTGATCCTGCTGGGCGCCGGCTATTCGGCCGGGCTCGCCGGACTCGTCGCATCAGTGGCACTCGTCAGCGGACTGGTGGTCTCGCCCGTCGCGGGCGTGCTGGCCGACCGGTGGCCGCGCAAGCCGATGATGTACACGGCCGCCCTGGTCGCCGCGGGCGCCATGGGGTCGCTGTTCGCGGCCGTGGCCCTCGGCCGTGTCGTCCTCGTCCACGTACTCCTCGCGGCCGTGGTCGAGCAGGCGGCCGGCGCCACCTACGCCGCGGCGGCCTCCGGGGCGATCCGGCGGCTGCTGCCACCCGGTGAGTACGCCCGGGGCATCGCGTACCTGCAGGCTCGGGACCAGGCGGTGCAGATCGTCGGGCCGACGCTGGGCGGTGTGCTCTACCAGCTGGCCCGCTGGGTGCCGCTGCTCGCGGACGCGCTCTCGTTCCTCCTGGTGGCGCTGCTCAGCAGAGCGATCCGTACGGACCTGACGCCCGAACGGGAGGGCCCGCCCGCGTCCTTCGCCCGTGACCTCGCCGAGGGGCTGCGCTTCGTGTGCGCGGAGCCCTTCCTGCGCTTCGTGGTGGTCTGGACCGCGGGGATCAACGCCCTGCTCGGCGCGCTGTACTACCACGCCGTGTTCGCCTCCCACGCCCAGGGCGCCAGCCCCTCCTCGATCGGGCTCATCCTCACCCTGGCCGGCGTCGGCGGGCTGCTGGGCGCACTCGCCGCGCCCTGGCTGGTGCGGCGGGTCCCGGCGGCGCGGATCGTGACGGGCGCGTCCTGGGCCATGGTGCCGACGGCGGCCGGGCTCGCGTCCGCGTCCGGGACCTGGGCCTACGGGCTGCTGCTGGGCGGCGTGTCGCTGATCGTGCCGTCCGTCGCGGTCGTACTCCAGACCCGGGCGGTGCTCATCACCCCCGACCGGCTGCTGGCCCGGATGGGGACGGTGCTGGGCACCGCCGGACAGGCCGTCGCCGTCCTGGCGCCCGTGGCGGCGGGGGTCCTGGTGGCGGCGTACGGGGGCCGTACGGTGGCGCTGGGCTGCGCGGGCGCGTTCGCCGGGCTGGCGCTGTACGCGACCGCCAGAGCCGGGCTCGTGGTCCGGGAGGCGCCGTGACGCCGGCGCAGGCGAAGGCGGCCGCGCGCGCCTACGGCGTGTACCGGCCCGTGCTGCCCGTGATCAGTCCCCGCGACCCGGACCGGATGGTGTACACCGGGGACGCCGACGGCCGGTGCGAGATCTTCGCCTGGGACCGCTCCACCGGCGTCGAACGGCAGTTGACGAACCGTCCGCACGGCACCCTGCTGTGCGCCGTCGACGACGACGAGGCCGTGTGGTGGTTCGACGAGGACCGCGGCGGCAGCGGCTGCTGGCGCACCCAGGACTTCGACGGCGGCCCGGACCGGCCTGCGCTGGCCGGGGTGCCGTACGGGCGGCCCGCCGGGCTGGCGCTGGCGGCCGGTGGCGCGGTGGCCGTCGGCATCCGGAGCCCCGAGGGACTCACCGTGCACACGGGGCGGCGCGGCGGCACCGGCACACCCGTCCTGCGCACCAACGAACCCGGCGCCCTGTGCGACCTGGCGCCCGACGGCGGGCTGCTGGCCCTCTCCGGACCGGCGCACTCCGACCGCGCCGTGACACTCCTGACCCCGGACGGCACCGTCGTCGCGGTGCTCTCCGGCACCAGGGAGCGCACCTGGGCGCTCGGCTTCGCGCCCCCCGGCGAACCGCTACCCCGTACGGGGGCGCCGTCCGGACCGGGACCCGTGCCCGGCCGCCGCCTGCTGCTGGTCATGCGCGAGCGGGCCGGCCGCTACCACCTCGGCACCTGGACCCCCGAGCGCGGGCTTGAGCTGCTGCCCTGGTGCTCGTTCGACACCGAGACCACCGCCCGCTGGTACCCCGGCCCGGGCGCGGCGCGGGTCCTCCTCCGGCAGGACCGGCACGGCCGCAGCCGGTTGTTCACCGCCGACCTGGACCGCCGCCGGCTGACACCGGTGCCCACCCCGGAGGGCAGCGTCCTCGACGCCTCCGCGGCCGCCGACGGCGACGTGCACTTCATCTGGACCGACGCGGTGAACGTGCCGCGCGCGCTGTCCCTGTCGGGTGCGCCCCTGCCCGGGCAGAGCCAGTGGCGCCTGCCCCGGTTCGGCCACCGCCAGGACCTGTGGACGGCCGGGCCCGACGGCCCCGTGCACACCTTCGTCACCGCACCCGCCGACCGCCCCGCGCCGCACCCGCTGGTCTTCCTCGTCCACGGCGGCCCGGCCGACCACGACCGCGACGCCTACGACCCCATGGTGCAGGCCCTCGTCGGCTCGGGCTGTGCCGTGGCCCGCGTCAACTACCGGGGCTCGACCGGCTACGGGCCGCGGTGGCGCTCCGCCCACTCCGAGGGCGTCGGCCACACCCAGGTCGCCGACCTGGTGCGGGTCCGGGCCGACCTGCTGGACCGGGGGATCGGCCGCGAGGGCGCCGTGGGCCTGTGCGGGACGTCGTGGGGCGGCTATCTGACGCTTCTGGCCATGGGAACCCGCCCCGACCTGTGGGACGTGGGGGTCGCCGTCAAACCGCTCGCCGACTGCGCCACGGCGTTCCGGCACTCCACGCCCGCCCTCCAGGCGCTGGACACCGCGCTGTTCGGCGGTACCCCGGACCAGGTGCCCGAGGCCTACGCCCACGCCTCCCCGTCCTCGTACGCCGCCGCCATCCGGGCCCCGCTCCTCATCGTCGCCGCGCGGCGGGACGCCAAGTGCCCGCCGGAGCAGATCGAGGCGTACCTGGCCGTGCTGCGCGCGGGCGGTGTGGCCCACGAGCTGATGTGGCTGGACTCGGGCCACGACGGCTACGACGGCGCCGACCACCTGGCCGTGATCCGGCGCTCCCTCAGATTTCTCGGCCGCGGGCTGCCTCAGGCGCCCGCGACGGCCGAGCCGTCCCCGGACCCGGAGAGGAGGTGAACAGCATGCAGAAGGACATCATCCACGGCGACCCGCTCGCGGGCGACGAGGAGAGCCGCAAGCCGGGCGTCGGTGTCGTCGTCTACCTCCGCTCCGCGGAGGAGATGGAGGACGAGGACAAGTAGCACCGAGGGGCCGGTCCCGCACTCCGTGCGCGGCCGGCCCCGACCGGTCCGGGCGTGCCGCGACGGCGCCCCCGGCCGGATACCCGACCGACGACCGACTTGCACCGATCACATGATCAGATGAGAAGAGGCCAGCCGTGCGCGTACTCCTGGTGAACATGCCGTGGGCCCCGATCGATCTCCCGTCGCTGGCTCTCGGAATTCTCAAGCGCAGTGTCGACGAGCGCGTTCCGAACGGAACAGCGGACGTCCTGCACGCCAATATCGACTACGTGGACTGGATCACCAAGAACACGGAATTCACTTTGGAGGACTACTCCTATTACGCGCTCGGCTCCTATTTCATGGGATGCGGCGACTGGGTCTTCTCCTCCGCTCTCTACGACGACCCCCAGTGGCGGGTCGCCGAGTTCACCGAAGCGATGAGCAGCCGGGTGCGCGGGCCCCGCATGGAGATGACGAAGGCGCTGCACGTGACCGCGCCCGATTTCGTCCAGCACATCGCCGAGCGCATCGTGGAACTCGCCCCGGACGTGGTGGGCTTCACCTCGACGTTCCAGCAGAACACAGCCGCCCTGGCAGCCGCCAAGTACGTCAAGCGCCTCGCCCCGCACATCGCGACGGCCATGGGCGGCGCCAACTGCGACGGCAAGCAGGGCGAGAGCGTCCACCGCAACTTCCCCTTCGTCGACTACGTCCTGCGCGGCGAGGGCGAGGTGTCCTTCCCCGCCCTGCTCAGGGCACTGGACGAGGGCGAGGAGCTGTCCGGGGTACCCGGGCTGTGCTGGCGCGACGCGGACGGCGCCTCCGTGGTCAACGCCATGAGCACCAAGCCGCTGCCGCCCGCCTCGATCCTGCCGCCGGACTACACCGGGTACTTCGAGCGGCTCGCCTCCTCCCACGCACGGCACTGGGTCGAGCCCAAGCTGGTGGTCGAGGGCGCGCGGGGCTGCTGGTGGGGCGAGAAGCACCACTGCACCTTCTGCGGGCTCAACGGCTCCTTCATGCAGTTCCGCAGCAAGAGCCCGGACGTGTTCTACGACGAGATCATCGAACTGGCGCGCAAGCACCGGGTCCTGGACATGTACGTCGTCGACAACATCCTGGACATGGGGTACGTGAACACGGTGCTGCCGCGCATCATCGACAGCGGGTACGACCTGCGCATGCACATCGAGATCAAGTCCAACATGCGCCGCGGGCAGCTCCAGACCCTCGCCGACGCGGGCCTGATCTTCGTCCAGCCCGGCATCGAGAGCCTCAACAGCCGGGTGCTGACCCTGATGGACAAGGGCGTGACCGGGGGCCAGAACGTCCGGATGCTGCGCGACGCAGCGACCGTAGGCCTCTCGGTGGCCTGGAACTACCTGCACGGATTTCCCGGCGAGGACGCCGAGGACTACGACGATGTGGTCGCGCAACTGGCCGCCCTGGAGCACCTCAACCCGCCCGTCGGCCCGTCCTCCCGGATCGCCATCGAGCGGTTCAGCCCGTACTTCAACAAGCCCGAGCTCGGATTCTCCGAACTGCGCGCCGCCGAACCGTACCGGCTCATCTACGACCTCCCCGACGCCGAGATGTTCGACCTGGCGTACGTCTTCGACGTGCCGCCGCGCGGGATCAGCGAGGACGTCGTCCGCCGCCTCGACGAAGGCATCTCCCACTGGAGGCGGAACTACGCCGGCAGCCGTCTCACCCACTGCGACATGGAGGACAGGATCGTCCTGGTCAGCAAGCGCCGGGCCTTCGACTGGACGCACCTGGAACTGACCGACCCGTTCGAACTGGCCCTGTTCCGCCTGCTCGACCAGCCGCACACGGTGAAGGCGGCCGCCCGCAAGCTGCACGGGGACCACCAGGTGGGCGAGGACGCGCTGCGGACGGTCCTGACGCGGTGGCGGGCCCTCGGGGTGGTCTTCGAGGACAGCGGGCAGTTCGTGCAGATCGCACCGCCCGCGCTCAACGAGGAGTTCCTGCGGATCGACTTCATGCGGCACACGTCCGCGCGCGACACCGAACTCGCCGCGACGAACGCCTGACGACCGACCGCCAGACAGAGAGACGACGATGACTCCAGTACGCACCGGCCCCGCGGCCTTCACGGTGACCGCCTCACGGGACTACGACCCCGAGGTGGGCGCACTGCCCAGCATGTCCCTGGGCCGCTACGAGATCGACCTGCCCGGCGGCGAGGCCGCCCGGCGCCTCTTCGCCGCCGGCGCCCGGCACGTCACCCTTCCCCGACCGGTCGACGTCACCGACCCCGCCGACGCCGCCTGGGCGGTCCGGGCGCTCAGCTTCGTGGGCGACCTGTCCAGCCTCGCCGTCTCGGTCGACTGGCAGCTCCACACCGGGCCGGACGCCGACGCCTGGCGCCACTACGGCCACCTCCACCCCCCGACCGCCGTCCTCGGCACCGCCGACCCGGCCGCGACGGCGCTGGCCTGGCGCACCACGTACTACATCTGCAAATGCGTCTACCGGTACGGCCCGGGGTTCATCCAGGTGCGCGACCGGCGCTACGGCGAGCTGCGCCGCTTCACCATCGACGAACCGGAGTACCGCGAGGCGATCGAGGCCCTCACCGACGGCGCCCGCGTGGACGCGATCCCGCGGCCGATCCTGGACGACCTCATGGGCGAGACCCTCGTCCTCCGCCTCGGCGACCGCCTGTGGTGGGCCCCGTACAAGGTCCGTCGCTGGTCGGAGGCACCGCTGGTGATCTGATCGGCGGCCGCCCTCAGATGTCCAGGACGATCGCGTAGGCGAGGAAGAACAGGGCGCAGGCCACCGCGAGCACCCAGATCACCACCAGGGGCCCCTTGGACCAGCCGCGGGTCAGGGGGCGGTACGGGCCGGTTCCGGAGCCGGTGCTGGACTCGCCGGCCGGCGTCTCGCCCGGCGGCACGCCGCGCTCCTCGGGCCGCTGGAACGCGCTGCTCGATTCTCGGTCGGGGCTCGGTACGGACATCTCTGGCCTCCTCGCCCGGAGCCGGGTCCGCCGCGCGGGCCTCTCGGCTCGGCCACCGGGATCGTCCGGCCCCTACCCAGCCCCCGGCCGCCCATACCTCGGCCGAACGCGGCGGAAGGACGGCGGAGGGGCGGCGGAGGACGGCGGGACCGCCGGGACGCCGCGCCACGGTGTCCCGCGGCATCCGGGGCCCGCGCCGCGCCCCGGCCGCCGCTTGCGGGGCGGCGGCGGCCGTCCCATAGTCCGAGGTATGGACGCGCGCGAGGAAGCGCTCCGACAGGCGTACGGCCACGCCGTCCGCTGGCTGGCGAGCCTGTCCGACCGCCCGGTGGAGGGCATTGAGGATCAGCAGGCCGCCCGTGAGAGCGGGAACCGCCCACTGCGTGTAAGAAAGCTGACGTTCAGCTTTGACCGTGTCGTAGGGGCGGCCTTCGGCGTCTTCTGCGTCTTGGGGGAGGCCGACGGAGACCAGCTCGATCTTCCTTCCCAGCGTCCGGGCGTATGCGGTGACGGCGAGAGCGGCCCCGGTGAGGACGGTCTTAGCCAAGGGGGAGGCGGCGACACCTTGCTGGGTGGAGACACGGGCAGCGTTGGCGCCGAGCATTGCGCCCGCGCCGACCAGGTGCATGCCGATCGCGGCAGCGCTGACCGGTGTCCACCTCGCCCAGCCGGAGCTGGCGAGTGCCGCGTTCTCTCTCCATGACCTGGGATTGTGTTTCACTGCGGTTGAGGCCGACCGCGCCCATCAGTGAACCGCCGAACCAAGCGGCGAGCCCGACATCGTGGAGGCTGCGCAGGACTGTGTTGCGTTCGGACGTCATGTGGCTCCTTGCGGCACCCGGCGGGGACGCCGTCGTCCATGAAGCGGCGCTGCTGCCACCGTCCATCGCGGATGCCGCCGGCGGCCAGCGGAGCTGCTCCGAACGCATGAGCAACGGGAGGTACGAGCGGCGGGGCGCGCGGGGCGGAGGAGAGCGGGGGCGTCGGTCCTACCGCCGTACCGTGTCGCAGCTGGGGTCAAGGTCGGTGGGGTCGGGGAGCCTGAGGCGCGCTGCCTGCCGTCATGTCGGCCGGTCGATCGTGCCTCGGCTGTATCGGCAGGTCCGTTCGTAGGAGACCAGCGCTCCGTCCGGATCCAGAGCGACTTTGTAGCTGGCCATGACGCTGGTCGTGTCGGGGATGCGTTCCAGTTCCACCACTTCCACCTGCGCCTGCCAGCCGTCCTCCGTCGGTTTGAGGGACGAGACGGAGTCGGGGGTCCGGCCCAGGAGTTGAGCCAGCTGCCCGGCGGCGGAGCGCATCGCCGAAGCCGCGCCGGGAACTCCGCCCTTCCGCTTGGGGGAGGCGCGCCGCAGGGTCCTGTCCTGCGTCTCGACGTCTTCCTCGGTCGGGCGGGGACGGGCTCTGCGCGGTGGTGCCGGTTTTGCGGCCATCGGTCGCTCCGCTGGGGGATTGCCGCTTGCGGAATCTACAATTCCACCATAGGGAAATATGTTCCGTATCGGGGGTAGGCGGCATACAGGCCGCCTGAGCGGGGCGTACTTCGGCCGGCGCCATCAAGACAGCAGTCGGCACATCCGCAGACCCACCCAGACGGTGTCCTGGGCAGCGTCATACAGCCCGCAAGCACCCTGGTGAAGGGACAGCAGCTCATGCAGGACTCGACCAAAATCGCGCTCGCGGCCGCCGTGGCCGGGGGCTATGTACTCGGACGGACAAAGAAGGGCCGCCTCGCGTTCACCGCGGCGACCTACCTTGCCGGCCGTCGTTTCGGGCTTGAGCCCGGCCAGCTCATGACGCAGGGCCTCACCAAGCTGAAGGAGACGCCTCAGTTCGCCGAGATAAGCGACCAACTTCGCGGTGAAGCCCTGGATGCGGGCAAGAAGGCTCTGACAGCTGCGGCCAACCGCAAGCTCGCCGACCTCGCCGGCTCGCTGCACCAGCGGACCTCCGAATTGGGCAGCGCCGGCGCAGCCGAAGATGAAGAGGACCAGGAGGAGCCTGAGGAATACGAGGACGAAGAAGAAGCCGAAGCGGAAGGCGAGGACGAGGACGAGGAGGGCTACGAGGAAACGGAAGAAGAGGGCTACGAGCCCGCGGCAGACGAGGAGGAGGAAGAGGAGGAAGCTGAGGACGGCTACGAGCCCGAGGAAGAGGAGCCCGAGGAAGAAGAGGAACCTGAGGAGGAGCCCCCGCCTCGCAGGCGCGGCCGGCCCCCGACCCGGACCAGGGCTACCCAGGACGCACCCGCGCGCAGGGCGCGCCGCGCGGCTCCCGCAGAGCCGCCGCACCCGGCTCGGAAATCCGCGGGGAAGAAGACCGCTGCGAAGACGACGAAGACCCCGTCCAAGCCCGCAGCCGCGAAGAAGACAGCGACGAAGGCCCCGGCGAAAAAGACCGCGGCGCGCGGTCCGGCGAGCAAGACAGCCGCCAAGAAGACCGCAGCGCGCACTCCGGCACGCAAAACGGCAGCCAAGAAGACTGCGGCGAAGAAGACGCCGGGCCGCAAGCCGTCCACGCGGAGGTAGGTCATGACGAAGTCAGACCGCGCCAGCGCACAAGAGCCCAAGTCCGGGCTCGACCAGCTGCTCGAAGAGTTGACCTCGTTCCTGGGAGCACAGGCCGGGCAGCTCGCGGACAAGGCCACGGACAAGCTGGGGGAGGTCACCGACCAGCTCCAGGACGTCGCGCAAGGCAGCGGAAAGCTGTCCGACGTCGTCGGCATCGGGGGGCGGATGCTGCAGGGCGACTCGCCCTTCAAAGCGATGATGGGCCAAGGTTTCAGCGGTCTCAAAGACAAGGTGACCGATGCCGCCTCGCAGCTGTTCGGCAAAGGCAAGAAGGGCCGCAAGAGCGGCGGCAAAGTCATCAACATCGTCGAGTTCCTCGATGTCGGCTTGCCGCTGCGCACCGTGTACGACCACTGGACGCAGTACGAGGACTTCAGCGGCTTCGCCAAAGGTGTACGCGACGTCTCCCGCAACGATGACACCACCAGCGACTGGAAAGTCAAGGTCGGACCGTCGACACGCGGCTGGAAGGCCACCGTGCAGGAGCAGGTACCGGACGAGCGGATCGTGTGGACCTCCGAAGGCCCCAAGGGCACCACACGCGGCTGCGTCAGCTTCCACGAGCTCAGTCCGACGCTGACCCGCATCGTCGCGGTCGTCGAGTACTACCCCTCCGGACTCTTCGAAAAGACCGGCAACCTGTGGCGCGCCCAAGGCCGACGCCTGCGCTTGGACCTCAAGCACTTCCTTCGGCACGTCTCACTCACGACCGACGAGGCGGAGGGCTGGCGCGGCGAGATCCGTGACGGCGAAGTGGTCCGCACACACGAAGAAGCACTGGAAGAAGAGGGCGAAGCGGACGACGAAGACACGGATGAGGAGGAAGGCGAATACGAAGAAGAAGGGGCGGAGTACGAGGAGCCTGAGGAGGGCGAAGAGGACGAAGAGGACACCGGGGAGTACGCCGACGGCGCGGACGAGGAGGAGTACGAGGACGAAGAGGTCCCCGAGGACGAGCACGAAGACGAGGGAGCCCCCGAAGAGGACGACGAGGACGAAGCAAGCCGTCCGCGCCGATAGCCGCACATGGTCGCCGAGAAGGGCCGACGTGAGACGTCGGCCCTTTGCTATGGCTTCCCAGGAGATCCCCCGGGAGGGGGTGGGCTCCAAGGTGTGGGGTCAATGCTTGAGTGTGTCCTTGACCTTCTGCATGGTCTGCTTCGCATCACCCGCCATCTGTTCGCGGGCCCCCTTCGCCTCCAGACTCTCGTTACCGACAGCCCGACCGGTGGTTTCCTTCAGCTTGCCCTTGGTCTTCTTGGCTACGTTCTTGACCTTCTTGCCAGCCGCCATCTCTGCCACCTTCCACTAGGCCACCCAAAACCCACCCCAAAATGGCTACTAAGCGAATTATCCCCCAAAACAGACCCGGCCTTCTCCGCTGGGATGAAGCCACTACTCTGCGTTCTAGCCATCCGGGGGCGGCGCATTGGAAACTCACAGCGCGGGCCCTCCGACCCCAGTGGCTGCTTCTGTCTCGGCCACGTTTGCGGTGAGCTGTCCGCGTCCGCGGCAGCGGGTTCCGGGACGCTTTCCAGGGGCAGTGGGTGGGGCCGGCGGCGCAACATGTTGAGGCAGCGGTTCGTCACGATGCGGTACATCCATGTGCTGAACGAGGCGCCGTGGCGGAATTTCGGCAGCTGCCTCCAGGCGCTGAGGAAAGCGTCCTGGACCGCGTCCTCGGCGTCTGCCGAGCAGATGCTGGGCGAGGGCGAGCAGACGGCCGCTGTGTCGGCGTGCTGGGTCCTGCGGGAACTCCACGACCTGCACTACGAAGAAATCGCCCACATGGGTCAGCAGCGAACAAGCGGTGCACGACAGACTATCCCGCGCGCCAAAAGCCGCTGCCACCGCAAGGGGGGACCGGTGCACTGACGCGACGGTATGGGTAAACGACATCAGAGCGTCGGTCACGGCCGGACGTGCGGCAAACGAGCACAGCGTGCTCTTCGGTGGGGGTGAGGCCGCTCGGGCGACGCCTTCCAGCTTGGCGGGGGAGTCACGCATCATGCTCAGCGCGGTGTGAGAACAACGCAGGTGAGGCGGCTTATCCGTACCGGCCAAATGGCCATACGACACTCGCCATGGCCACGCACCGGCCTGTCAGCCTGCACCGCGGCTCCTGACCTGCTGCTCCGCCGGGGCGTCGTGTTCCGGGGCTATGCGCCAGCGGGCTTCGCAGAAGGAGTAGAGGCCGAACAGCAGAAGGCCCACCGCCGCGGCGATCAGCAGCACGGGCCCGGCAGGCGTGTCAGCGAACGAGCGCAGCGTCTCGTCCAGGCCCTTTGCCTCGCTGGCGTCGAAGCGCACCGCGGCCAGGAGAACGAACAGGCCGGTCGCCACCGCGACCACCCCGCACGCCACGCCGCCGATGATGCCCAGAGCCGCGACGATACGCCGCGTCGTCTGGCTCATCCGCTCCGTGCGGAGGTTCTTCTCGAACTTGCGCATCAGGCTGCGCACCACGATCACCACGCCCACGATGGCCAGCACGGCCCCGAACACGCCGACGAGTACCCGGCCATAGGGCCATTCCAGCACGCGCGCGGTGTAGTCCTTCGACGACTCGTCACCGCCGCGGGCCCCGCCGGACCCGCCGACCAGCGCGGTCTGCACCACGCCGATACAGATCACCAGGTAGAAGACGGCCAGCCCCAGGGAGCCCAGGCGCCGGGTCCACTTGTCACCGCCTTCCGTCGCCTGCCCGAAGGCGGCCTCGGAAAGGCGCCACAGCGCCATCGCCGCCAGCCCCACCACCAGCGCCCACAGCAGCACCTGGCCGTACGACTGCTCACCGATGGTCCGCACCGCCCCGGACCGGTCGGCCTCCTTGTCACTGCCGCCACCGAAACCGATCCGCACGGCGAGAAGCCCGACCAGAACGTAGATCACTCCCCGGGCACAGAGCCCGACCCTGGAGGCAACCTCCATGGCGCGGCTGTCAGCCACACGCTGCCCCCGGGTCTTGGCCTGGGCGCCACCGTTGTCGATCGCCATACCTGGCACCTCCCTGTGCGCTACCGAGGTCGACACGGCGCGATAGTCAGTGCGCGCTGGAAGGCGTTCTCGCCACGGCCTGCGAGATGCGCCCCCTGGCTCGGCCCACACCGCACCAGGGCGGCTCCCGCGGGCGGGACGCGGCGGCGACCGGTCACAGCGGCTCCTTCCACCATGGCACCAAGCAGCGCACCCGACCAGTGCAGCCCCTTTCGCTTCTCCCGCTTCGGCTCTCCCCGGGGCAATGGGCTCGACTCCTGAACCGGGACGGGACCGGCAGGCTTTGGCGACGGCCGGGGTGATCGCGGAGAGCACCTTGGGCGCGGGCAGCAGCGAAAGGGTCCACGCGGAGAGGAGCTTGCGGGGCCGCCGGGACCGGTCCAGAGGGCAACAGCCTCGTCCTTCGCCCCGGCGGCGACGTAGGCGTGGGCTGAGGCGACGAGCCGCTTCGGGAAAGACCAGGTGTCCCCGGCCGGGCGGCGGACCGATTCGAGCAGGTAGTGCACTCCGGCCGAGGCGTAGGCCAGCAGCATGCGGCCGGTGCCGTCGCTGCCGACCACCGGTTCGCTGGGCCAGGTGTGCGCGGCGAGCTGGGGGTGATCGGTCCAGGTACCCAAGTCGGCCTCCCACTCGGCCATGCCGTCGCGCCATACGAGGAAGACGTCCCCGTCCACATCGAAGACCGGCCGGTGCACCCGATGCCGCATTGCCCGCCTGCTCATCCAGCACCTGGAGCACCACGGCGTGGACTGGGGGGCCGGTGAGAGCTCCCTGCTCGGACTGTGCGAGACGCAGTGGCTCGACGTGAAGGGGGGCCCGTACCAGCTTGCGAACCCCAGGTCGGTCGAGGAGCTCGCGAAGGACGTCGCGGCCTTCGCCAACGGCGGCGGCGGGCTCATCGTCATCGGCATCGCCACCCGCCTTGAGCACGACGAAGAACGTCGAGGTCGACCCGGCCGCAGTGAACGGGGCCCCGGCGTCGTGGCAGCTGCGCCTGCGCAATGACGACAGCGGCCAGGGCCTGAACGAGATGGGCGCCGCCCTGAAGGCCGGGCGCGGGCACGTCTACAGCGTGAGCGACGAGCCCGGCGCCAAGAGCGTCCTGGCGTTCCTCCCGAGCCACCCCGACGAAGGCGTCGACACACTGGCCCGGGTCCGCACCAGCGAAGGCCCGGACGGTGACGTGGTCTTTGAGCGGTCCGCGGAGCGGCCGATGGGGCTGTGGGCCGAGGCCGGGGAGAACCTCCTGCGGATCGTGCCGTAGCTCGGTCCAGACGCGCCGCCGGCGGACGGAGTCGACGACTGCCTGCTGTGCCCCGGCTGCTACCGGCCCGTCTACGACAGCTCGTCCTCGCACACCCCCATCGGCGCCGGACCGATGCCGGTGATCGGGCTGTGCAGGCTGTGCGCCGACGGCAGCACGCTCCGCTCGCTGCGCCAGGCCGACGTCCCCGTCGACCTTCAGCAGCGCGCCGTCCTCGAGACCGTGGCCGCCGCCATGGCGTAACCGAGCCCCCTGGGCAAGCGGGCCAGCTCGGGGTGCGGGTCGCGAGCGTGGTCAGCAGCCGTCCGCCGGGTGCGAGCTGTTCCACCCACGGCGCTGGGACGCGCGCTGGAGCAGGATCGACTCTTCGCTGTGGATCAGGTCGAGCCACTCCTCCTGGTCGTCGGGGTGGGAGCCGTCGAGGAGGCGCCAGTCGATCGGGTCCGCACCCGGGCCGCTGACCCGGACGTACGCGTGCGGGAGCAGGGCCTCGCGCGGCAGGCGAAGCAGCGCGTCGCGCAGCAGCTTGTCGATCAGGACGCCGTCGGTAGTGAGCCGGTCGACCATGCCGGCGCGCCGACGGCTCGTCGCTTCGCGGAGGTCAAGAGGCATGAGCGGAGTCCTTCGCGGAAGTCGGCATGGTGGTGAGGCGGCGAACCGGCGAGGCCCACAGCAGTGCTGCAGGCACGAGGTAGAGCAGGGTCCCGACGATCAGCGCGGCATGTACGGAGGAGGCGGCGGCGATGGCGCCGGCCGTCAGGGCGGCGGCCGGGCGCAGGCCGGTGACCAGCCAGACGGAGGTCTGCTGCGCGCGGGACTGCAGCTCGGAAGGGCATAACTGCTGGCGTAGAGACCGCTGGGTCGTGCCCGCCGCGACCGCGGCCGCCGTCCTCAGCGCGCCGGCGGTCGTAATCACGCCCAGCCACACCGGTTCCGGCCGGGCGACGAGAAGGGGCACGCCGCACACGGCGTAGGCGAGGAATCCGGTCAGCAACACGCGTGCCGGCCCGAACCGGTCCACGAGACGGGTGGTGACGACCGCCCCCGCGAGGCCGCCGACAGCGGTGACGCCCATGACCAGGCCGAGACCGGTGCTGCCGGAGTCCAGCCGGGTCAGCAGCGTGTACGCGAAGTACGTCGTCACGATCCCGTCGGCGTACGCGAGACCAGCGAGCGAGAGCACCAGGGGACGCTGTAGCGGATCGCGCATCACGTAGCGGACCCCCTCGCGGATCGCGGCGCCCATCCGCGCGGGCCGGGCAGCCGCCGCTCGTCGTACCGCGCTGGGCCGGATCCGGGAGGCGCACCAGGCGCTGAACAGGTACGAGAGGGAGTCCAGCCACAGGGCGCGGCCCGCACCGAGGAGGCCCACGACGAGGGTGCCACCGTAGGTGCCGGCCGTGTCCGCCAGGGAGAAGGCGCCGGTGATCCGCGCGTTCGCCGGATGCATGTGGGCGCGGTCGACGATCTCGCGCACGATGGCGATCGACGCGGCCTGGTGCAGCACGGTCAGTGCCCCCAGCAGCAGGGCGACCGTGTAGAGCACAGGCACGGACAGGACTCCCGCGGCCCAGCAGACCGGCACCACGGACACCACCGCGGCCGCGGCGAGATCCGTGCCGATCATGATCTTCTTCTTCGGGTACCGGTCGCCGGCCACCCCGGCGGGCAGCGCGAAAACGAACGCGGGCACTGTCGCCGCGGCGGCCAGCAGCGACACCTGGCCGGGGGAGGCGTCCAGTTCCAGCACCGCGATCACCGGCAGCGCGGCATGCCCGCGCGTTCGCCGAGGGCATCGCCGGGATCGACGGGGCGACCGTCCTCAACGACGTGGTGTTCACCCAGGTCTGTGCCGGATTCGGGTCCGACGAGCGCACGGACCGGGTCCTCGCCCGCCTGATGGACGACGGTACGGCGTGGATCAGCGGCTCCACCTGGCACGGGCGGCGCGTGATGCGCATCTCGGTCAGCAACTGGTCGACCACGGACGAGGACGTGGCGCGTGCGCTGGACGCGATACGCCGCGCGTCCCACCCCGCGTGACCGGCGGGGACGGGCGTCCGCACCAGGAACCACGCCCGGCGCGGCCCCGCCGGCCCGGCCGGCTCGGCGGGGCATCGACGGCGGGAGCCCGGGTAGGTGCCGGGCGCGGGGTGCGGTCCTGGCCCTCATGGCCGCGACGGGGGCCGCATCCCGCCCGCGAAGGGCCGCCGACCCGCACGTACGATCACCCGGGGTGACCGTCGTGCCCGCCCAGAGGTGACCGTCGTGCCCGTTCACACCGCGACAGGGGCGCAACGCTCCGGCCGGACAGCCGAGGAGACCCGCCCGTGCCCGCCACCGCCGACCGCACCGAACGGATCCGGACCCGCCTCGCAGGACACGAACGCCGCTTCGCCCTCCTCTTCGAGGCGTACTTCGACACACTCCGCCGCACGCTCGAAGCCCCCGAGAACAGCCGCTTCGCACCCGAGTGCGTCGACCTCGTGCGGGACCTGTCCCTGCGCGGCGGCAAACGCCTGCGCGTGGCCCTGCTCCACGAGGCGGCCGGCCTGGTCACCGACGGGCACCCGGCGGGTCTGGACGAGGCCGCGCTGAGCATCGAACTCCTGCAGACCCACGGGCTGATCCACGACGACATCATCGACGACAGCCCCGTCCGGCGCTCGGGACCGTCGACCTACTACGCCTACCGCGACCGCCTCCCGGACCACCCGAGGGCGGCCCTCGGGCTCGCCCTGCTGGCCGGAGACCTCGCGGCCTTCCTCTCCCTGCGGGTACTCCTCGACTCGTCGGCCCCGCTCGCACTGCGCCAGGCCCTGCTGGAGATCCAGACCGAGGCGGCGACCAGCACCTTCGTCGGCCAGATCATCGACCTGGAGCGGGACTTCACCGCCGTCCCGGACGAGGAGACCCTGGACGGGGTCGCCGACTACAAGTCCGCCCGCTACTCCGTCCTCGCCCCCCTCCGGCTGGGACTGGTCGCGGCCGGGGAGCGGCCCGAACGCTTCGACGCCGAACTGCGCCGCTACGCCCGTCTGGTCGGGATCTGCGGGCAGATGCGCGACGACTACCTCGACCTCTTCGGCGACGCGCAGGTGATGGGCAAGCCCACCGGGACGGATCTGCGCGAGGGCAGGCGCAGTTACGCGGTCGCCGCGATCCTCGCGTCGGCCACCGGGGTGGAGCGGGCCGTGGTGGAGGCCGCGCTCGGCGCCGGCCGCGACGACCGGGACCGTACCGGGGCCACGGCCGGCGGCCTCGGCGCCGACGCGTCGGAGGCGGTGCGGGAGATCGGCCGCCGCCACGGCGTGGACGCCGCACTGCGGTCCCGGATGCGGCGGCACGCCGAACTGGCCTCCGCCGAGGCCGCCCGCTGGCGCCCCCGCTGGCGGGCGGAAGCGGTCGCCTTCTTCGAACTGCTGCCGCTGTGGAGCCTGGAGGGGACCGGCTGACCCCGGCGGGGAGCCGGCCGCCCGCGTCCGGCGCCGGCGTCCGGGTCAGGGGCTGGTGGAGGCGCGGTGGGGGTCCCCGGTCGCGGCCGGTGGCGCCGCTCCCTGGGCCCGGAGCGCGAGCAGGTACCCGGCCTGGAAGCGGCTCTCGGCGCCGAGCTCGTCCATCAGCTCGGCGATGTGCCGTCGGCAGGTCCGCAGGGACATGCCCAGCCTGCGGGCGATCAGCTCGTCCTTGGCACCGCTCGCCAGCCGGCCGGCGATCGTGTCCTGCAACTGGATCGAGGTGGCCGCGGTGTACGAGGCCGAGAACGGCTCCGCGAGGCTCCAGGCGTTGGTGAACACCGAGCAGAGGAAGGCGACGGCCGACGGCTCCCGCAGGACGACGGCCGCGTCGGGGTTGTCCCAGACGGGGAGGAACGCCGTCGCCCGGTCGAAGACCAGCATCTTGCCGAAGAGCTCGCCCAGCGTACGGACCTCGCCGCCGGCCCTGCTCACGGCCTGCACGTACTCCTGGGTGCCCGGGCTGTAGCGGGCCGTGTGCTGGTAGAGGGTCTGCAGCCGCACCCCCCGGCGCAGCATCTCCAGGTCGCGCGGGAGGGCGCGTTCCAGGTAGCCGGGCGGGCGCCCGCCGCCGGGCTGCACCGTGAGTACCTCCTCGGTACAGCGGGCCGCGGCGTCGGAGATGAGCAGCATGACGCGGTCCCGGGCCTCGACGACCTCGACGGCGCCGGAGTCGGAACCCCGGCGGTACGTCTCCTCGTACAGCGGGATCAGCGAACTGAGCCTGGCTCGGGTGCGTTCGAGGGTCTCCAGGCGGCGGCGCAAGAGGTTCTCCTCCGGTCCGACGAGCTCGGCCGCGGCCGTGTAGGGGCTGACCGCCCGCCAGCGCGGACAGCTCCCGCCGGGGTCGTGGGCGACCAGGCGGTGGCGTGCCAGCTCGGACGCGGCCCCTTCGGCGCCCTCCTCGGTCAGGCCGAGTGCCGAGGCCAGTACGGAGGCCGGCGCGGGCCCGTGCTCCAGCAGCCGGGTGTACAGCCGGACGGCCGTCGCGTCGAGGTCCGGAGCCTCCAGCGGATCGGCGTCCGGCGGCGCCCACGGGCTCCCCAGCCCCGCCGATAATCCCTTTTCTATGGTTTTGTCCAAAACCTCCACCCCTCCCTTTCGTGCCACGCACCTTGCTGAGGACCGTCTCCTCTGGACCAGGAGTTCCGATCGGGAGATTCTTGAGTCGTCGGAAAGAAAAAGGCCCACCAGGGTTCTCGGCCAGAATTCACTTTCTCAGGAGTACAGCATGAAGCTCACTCGGTTCCTTTGTGCGGCGGCGCTGGCCGCGGGTATTGCGGGCAGCCTCGTGGCAGGAGCGGCGTCCGATGGTGACTCCGCCTCCCTGTCGACTTCCGCGCAGAACCCGGCCGCCTGCGACACCCTCCGGCCGGGGGACACCGAGTGGAACAACCCCGCGACCCACTGCCCTCCGGTCCTCTAGAGCCCCTCCGGCTCCGGCAGGTTCCCGATCACGCGAAAGTGCCCCGGAACATCCGATGACGAACCCCCCTCCGAGCCGCAGGGAAGCTCGTCTTCCCTGGTGGCCGACCC
This sequence comes from Streptomyces sp. NPDC058662, assembly GCF_042716255.1. Lineage (NCBI taxonomy): Bacteria > Bacillati > Actinomycetota > Actinomycetes > Kitasatosporales > Streptomycetaceae > Streptomyces > Streptomyces sp. NPDC058662. The sequence goes on from NZ_JBHXRU010000003.1 coordinate 147,141, forward strand.
TCTCGCTGATCTGCGCCGGCTACTGCGCCGTCCAGCTGTGCCGGCGCCTCACCGACGCTCCCCCCTCGCGTGCCCTCCGTCGCGGCAGCGGCGGCGGCGACCCCGTCAGGGACGACGCGGCCGCCCACCTCACCACTTCGTGGTGACGGAAATCGCCTTACGGCCCCAGCGTCCCGAAAGGCCCTTTCAGTAAAACAGCAGTCCGGTGTGAAAGCGGACAGGGCCTCATGGGTTTCGGCCTCAATTAGGCCCGATCTTTTCCCTGGCGGGACTCCGGACTTCGGGCTCGGAGTTCCCCTTCCGGCACCGCCTCCGTCGCGGTATTCGCCGTTCAACCTCATGCACCCGCCGGCTTTCGCCGCCGTCGAGTGCCCGAAAAATCCCTAGAAGGAGCAAAGATATGCGTATCCACCGCAAGCGTATGGCCATCATGATCGTCAGCTCGATCGCCGCCGCGGGAGTTCTCCTGCCCTCCGCCGCCTCCTATGCGGCCGAGGCCCCCGCACAGTCCCGGCCGGCCGCCGTCCAGGGCGTCGCCCCCGGTGAGATGGGCGCCCTCGCCGGACGCGTCGACGTGGCCTCCGCGGTCCTCGACATCACGCAGAAGATCTACAACATCGTCAACGACGCGATCGAGCGCGGTCAGAACCGCTCGGGCTACGTGAAGTCCCTCATGGAGGGCGCCTTCTACGAGTCCGGACAGCGCTACAACGTCATGGTCATCAACGACGCCAACAGCTACACCCCCAACCTGCACGGTGTGGTCTACGACGCCAAGGTCAGCGGCATCCACGGCAAGTACCGGGTGCTCGTCTTCGAGTCGGGCCAGTTCACCAACCACGGTGACGGCGGCTGGATCAACTGGGCGTTCCGCGGCTGGTTCGACCGCGACGGCGGTTACGTGAACTTCCGCCGCTCCTGGTGACCCGCGCCCCGGCTCCCGGATCCCCGCACCCGTACGCGTCCCGCCCCCGACCTCCAAGAACAGGACCGCTTCCCATGCGCCGCAACACCGCACTCGCCACCATCGCCCTCACCGCACTCGCGATGACCGGGGCCGCCTCCCTCCCGGCCCAGGCCGCCGACCGCCCGTCCGCCGCGGTCGCCACCTCGGGCATCCAGGCCCCGGCTCCCGCTTCGGCCCCCGCGGAGCAGGCCCAGCCGGCCGCCGCGGCGGAGAAGAGCGTCACCGTCACCGTCTCCATGGACCAGATCGGCCGCGGAGCCGCCATCGCGGAAGCACTGCGCGGTATCAAGACCGACGACCGGGGAGCCTTCGTACGGGATGCCGTCGACAAGGCCTTCAACGCCGCCGGCGGCCGCCACAACGTCATGCTGTTCAACCTGAGCCAGAACTACAACGACCAGTTCCAGGGCACCCGGGTCTACGCCAACGTCAAGTGGGGCAACAACCACTACGGTCTGTGGATCTTCGAGTCGGGTCAGTTCACCAACAACGGTGACGGCGGCTGGATCAACTGGGGCTTCGTCGGCTGGTACGAGCGCAACGGCGGCCACGTGCAGTTCAACCGCTCCTGGTAGCACCCGACGCGCACCCCGGCGTCGCCCGCCCACCGGCGGCCCCCTCCGATCCGTACACCGGACCTCGGAGGGGGCCGCCGGGCCCGTGCGCGTGTCGGTACCGGTCGCACGCCCCGCCGTCCGGCACCGTGAGCCCGGTCGGCGGCCGCCCGGCACGGCGGCCCGGGAACGCGCGAGAGGTACGGCATGACCGGCAACGGCACCCCCGGCGGGGGTAGCAGCCGGCGCGCACACGTGCGCGCCGCGGGTTCGGCGGGGGTCGCCGGCC